>JAZSEN010000028.1:0-9907 GCA_045531675.1 Faecousia sp. | reverse complement strand
GAAATCAAGGACGGACAGATTTGAACCATCAAATGCAACACCCCGGTGGGGTGTTGCTCGATGCGGGCTAGACCACATCGACACCATAATTTTTCTTTCCTCTGGAAAGAAAAATGCAAACAAATCTGGGCGGTACCTCCAGAAAAAAGGACTTCACGAAAGTGAAGTCCTTTTTTAGTTAAATCCACCCTTGCGGGTGGGTGAAATATTGCTTCGCAATGTGAAATCCTCACTTCATTCTGGTGAAATCGCTGCGGCGGTGGGTGGATTTATTTTCACCGAAACCGCAAGGTTTCGATTTCACCAACCCTTGCACCTCCACCGCTTTTATGCTATACTAAACCCAAGGCGGTGATAAAATGTTCGAACTTTCTCAATCAAAAAATCAGATAATCATTAAACGAAATACAACTTTTTTGGGAATCGGGGTTATCACTATAGTAATGGCAATTGCAGGTGTTCGATTGTTATTAGGTTTATTGCCTTTTGAAGAAAACTATACTTTTGCAGATGTCTTCGGCTTGATTTTTATTTGTGTTTGGTTAACGGTTGTGTTGAGTATGGGCCTTTTTGCTTTTGTCACTAACAGCAAGCAAATTACAATTAACAATGAAGGTGTTTTGTGTAAATCGTGGTTTAGTAAGACTTTTATAAAATGGGCAGATATCAAAGATTGGGGTTTGTCCTATTGTGGTCAAACTCGTTGGGAGGGCAATACATATTATTTGTATTTTTCTAAGCACGAATGCCAGATGAAAAATGAGTGTAAGAAAAAGCTGAGAGGTAAAATGATAAAAACATTTATCATTGGAAATGACTATTTTGACGTAGTAAATAAAATTGTCCCTTTTTGTAGCGAAAAAACAGATATTACATCATTTGTTGGTAAAGATAAATATCATATCATTTAATAATTATAGAAAATTAGGTGCTAGACCGGTTCCATTTTCAGTGACGGTCCCAAATAATCTCGCCCACGTATGTGGGCAGGATTTTTACTTCTTACCTCTTCGCTATTACCTCAAATATAGTTGCATACGGGATTTTTGGGAAATAGGTATGAGGTAATAAGTGTTGCGGCATTGCCGCTTTTATGCTACAATATACCCAAGGCGGTGATGATATGAAACAGAAAATAATTGCCATTTCAGCTGGTGTTGTTTTAATAATTGCTACTTTTATTTGTGTTTTCAAATATTATCATCCAACTCATTTTGCGTATAACGATAGATTTATATTAGGTAACACCCAGGAAAGAATCATAGAAAAATATGGCGATTTTCACGAAACTCGCACAAGCAATGAAGGAAATATTACTTGCGGAGTTTATATGATTCGTGATAATACGCCTGAATGGATCATGAGTTATGATGATTCCTTATGGTATGAGGTTTATTTTGAAAACGGCATAGCGGTTGAAGTTAAGCTGCGTGAGGGTTACATAGGCGGTTGATTTCAGAAATATCATATAATATATGTAATAATCAGATTTTCAGACCGGGACATTCTTTTTGATTATTAATTGTAGTAATTTTTACACAGTAAATATTTTCCTACTATTGACAAATATTTGATAAAGCTTTATAATTTTGTTGTAGTGTATTGAAGCTTGTCGTCATGCACTATAATTATGTCGGAAAGGAGTACATATAATGGATAACAATAATCTGATTCGCTTCCTGTTGACTTTCTTCCTTGGTTGGATTGGTAGCCTGATTATCAATCACACCTCTCTGAAGCCTGCTGGTTTCACTTCCAGAACTTTGGCTTATCTGTTCCTCTCCATGATTACTTTTGGCATTTATGGTCTGGTTGCTTCCATCTGCAATCTTTTCTTCGATCCCAACAAAGAGAAAAATATTGGTTACTCTAAGGACTGATTTTTTCTGAAATAGAACCGGATTAAACCTTTTGGTTTAGTCCGGTTTTTACGTAACGATAATCCGCGATGCTTTTTGATGTTTTACTTGCAATTGACAGCTTATGTGATAAAATATCAGAAAAAGGGGAGGGATAGCTTATGTATAAAATCCTTGAACTGAATCCCGTACTGCAATGGCACGCGGGGGACATTGATTTGCGAATGAATCAGTACCGCGATACCAAAAAACGTCTGCTGTCCAATGGTGGCACGTTGAATGAATTTGCAAATGGTCATGAATACTACGGCTTCCACCGTGTGGAGGGGGGCTGGGTTTATCGTGAGTGGGCACCCAGTGCTTATCAGCTGTACCTGACCGGTGATTTCAACGGCTGGAATCAGACCGGTCACCCTCTGAAAAATCTGGGCAACGGCAGCTGGGAGCTGTTCCTGCCCGGCGAGGACGCACTTTGGGAAGGCTGCAAGGTCAAGACTGTTGTAGATGCCAATCTCCAGCGGACGGAGCATATTCCGCTGTATGCACGGCGTGTGGTTCAGGACCCCGGCTCCATCACATGGGTGGCCGAGGTCACGGACGAGCGCAATATCTACCCGTGGACAGACCAAGACTTTAAGGGCGAGAAGTCCCTCTATATCTACGAAGCCCACGTTGGCATGGCGCAGGAGGAGGGCAAAGTCGGTTCTTATTACGATTTTGCCAAGTATGTTTTGCCTCGTGTCAAAAAGGCTGGCTACAACACCATCCAGCTCATGGCAATCATGGAGCATCCCTACTACGGCTCCTTTGGCTATCAGGTTTCCAGTTTCTTTGCGGCTTCCAGCTGGTTCGGTCGGAAGGATGACCTGAAATATCTGGTCAATACCGCCCATGAAATGGGCATCCGTGTCCTTCTGGATGTGGTTCATTCCCACGCAGTGAGCAACTATGCCGAGGGTATCAATATGTTCGATGGCACCACATGGCAGTTCTTCCATGATGGCGGCAAGGGTGACCATCCGGCATGGGGCACCAAGTGCTTCAACTACGGCAAGGACGAGGTCATTCACTTCCTGCTGAGCAATCTGAAGTTCTGGATGACCGAGTACCACTTCGATGGCTTCCGGTTTGACGGTGTTACTTCCATGCTCTACCACGACCACGGTTTGGGCACTAATTTCGACCACAATGAGAAGTATTTCTCCATGAACACCCACACTGAGGCCGTCACATATCTTCAGCTTGCCAACGAGCTGATTCGTCAGGTGAACCCTGAGGCCATCACCATTGCTGAGGATATGTCCGGTATGCCCGGTATGTGTCTGCCTATCGAGGATGGCGGCATCGGCTTTGACTACCGACTGGGCATGGGACTGCCGGATATGTGGGTCCGCACCGTCAAGGAGGTCTCCGACGAGTGGTGGAACATCCGCCAGATGTGGAACGATATGTGTCTGCGCCGTCCCGGTGAAAAGACCGTTGCATATGTAGAGAGCCACGATCAGGCGTTGGTAGGCGACCAGACTATGATTTTCCGTCTGGCCGGCGCCAGCATGTACTCCGATATGCATCAGGAGTGCCACAACCCCCATATTGACCGCGCCATCGCTCTGCACAAGATGATTCGGCTGTTTACCCTTGCCGGCGGTGGTGAGGCGTATCTGAACTTCATGGGCAATGAGTTTGGTCACCCGGAATGGATTGACTTTCCCCGTGAGGGCAACGGCTGGAGCTTCCACTACTGCCGCCGTCAGTGGAGCCTGCAGGACAACGAGAATCTGAAATATCGGTTCCTTGGCGAGTTTGACCGGGATATGGTGACGCTGACCAAGAGCGTTGACATGTTCTCTCAGGGCTGTGGTGACCTGCATATTATGGATGATGAAAAGAAGTGCATTGCTTTCTCCCGTAAGGGTCTGCTGTTTGTATTCAACTTCCATCCTACGTGGTCTCAGGGCGGTTTCCGGATACCGGTTCGGGAGGGCTCCAGCTTTGAAGTCGCCTTTACCAGTGACGACTGGAAGTACGGCGGCTGGGGACAGATACCTCACATGACCTTTGAGGCACAGCCCAATCCTGATAAGAAAGATGAGTGCTTTATCGAAATGCATCTGCCTTGCCGTACCTGTGCGGTGCTGATTGAGCATCCCGCAAAGCCCAAAAAACGGCGTTCAAAGACGAATAAAACTTGATTTTGGAAATTATCTGAAAGGTTTTTGAACTTCGCCGACACATACGCCTGCAACGTATTGAATCTACCAATACACTCCGGTTTTATCCCGCCCGACTTGATGATGTCGGGCGGGTAACTATTTTCAGATTCTTCAAATATCAGATAGACAAATTGGAAAAATCATGTATAATATATCTAAAGCGTCCGTTAAGCTATGACGCAAAATTTTACAGGAGGTCTGATCATGAGAACACACGCAATTTCCGCGCGCGTCCTCAGCGTTGTGCTGGCGTTGATGCTGGTGCTGGGGATGCTTCCGGTGATGGCACTGGCTGCCGACACCACCACCATTTACTTCGAGAATACTGCAAATTGGAAGAATGTCAAAATCTACTACTGGGGCAGCGGCTACAATCCTGTGGGTTGGCCCGGCTCCAACATGAAGCTGGTCGATGGTAACATCTACTCTTTCGATGTTCCCTCCGGCTGCAACATGGTCATCTTCAATAACGGCTCCGGCACTCAGACCGATGACCTGCCCATGCCCACCAATGGCGACAACCTGTATGTTCATAACGGCGGCTGGTCTACTTATGATCCTTCCGGCACTTGCGAGCATGCCTGGGATGACGGCTCTGTTACCACTGCTCCCGGCTGCCTGACCGCTGGTGAGAAGGCCATCACCTGCACCAAGTGCGGCACCAGCTACAATGAGGCTGTGCCTGCTGTTGGTCATAATTTCGACAATGGCGTTTGCACCGCATGCGGACTGTCCGAGACCCGCACCGTTTACTTTGAGAACACTGGCAACTGGGAAACCGTCAATGCCTACTTCTGGAACGATGCCGGCAATATGACCACCTGGCCCGGTGAGCCCATGACCCACGTTGCAGGCGCTCTGTGGAGCATTGTTATTTCCAGCAATGCCAAACTGATTATCTTCAACGACGGCACCAGCCAGACCGACGACCTGCTCCTGCCTGCTGACAAGGACAAGTTCGTTTTTGGCGCTGATTGGACCACCTACGATCCTGATTCCTGCGCTCATGAGTGGGACGAGGGCGAAGTGGTTACCGCTGCTACCTGCCAGAATGTTGGTGAAACCATCTACACCTGTGGCATCTGCGGCAACACCAGAAGCGTTGAGACCCCCATCACCAAGCACAGCTATGTGGACGGCGCCTGCTCCGTTTGCGGCATCGAAAAGCCTATTCTGGCCTTCTATCTGGTTGGCTACATCAACGGCGCTGACTATGGCTGCCAGGCTGACTTTGAGAACATGGGCGAGTACAAGTTCGTCGATGGCAAGCTGGTTGCTACCTTTGATATCGACAGCTATGTTTACGTCAAGACCGAGGGCAATGCCAACTGGTACCTGTGCGAAAGCTACTGCACCGACACCACTGCTACTCTGGTTGAGAATGCCAGCGAGAAGATGCTCGTTCCCGGTGGCGTGGTGCTGACCTTCACTCTGGTTGAGAACAACGACGGCACCCTGACCCTGAGCTACACCACCGCTACCCCCGTTTGCAAGCACCCCAATCATAATGTTGACGGCGTCTGCACCGACTGCGGCGCAACTGTGGATCATTCCTACGTCGATGGTGCCTGCTCCGTTTGCGGCGCTGCTGAGCCTGCTGATATTTTCTATCTGTATGGCTTCATCAACAATGCTGACTACACTGGCACTGATTACGCCTTTGTAGACGGCAGCGTGACTGTAAACTTTGACGCTGACAGCTATATCTTCGTCTGCACCAGCAAGGGTGTGTACTACATGGCTGAAAGCTATATCTCCGAGACCTCCGGTCTGCTGTATGTTGCCAGCGAAACCATTAACGAGAAAATGTTCGTTCCCGGCAACGTGGATGTTACCTTCACTCTGGTTGACAATGGCGATGGCTCTCTGAGCATCAGCTACACCACCAGTGGCGAGGCTTGCCAGCACACCGAGCATAACACCGACGGCGTCTGCTCCAACTGTGGCAAGACTGTTGAGCATACCTATGTGGACGGCGCTTGCTCCATTTGCGGTGTTGCTGCTCCTGTTGTGGACTACTACCTGATTGGTTACATCAACGGCGCCAACTATGGCTGTGATGAGGATTGGGAGAATCTGGGCGAGTACAAGTTTGTCGACGGCAAGCTGACCGCTACTTTCGATCAGGATAGCTATGTGTTCGTCAAGACCGGCGACAATGCCAATTGGTATATGTTCGAGTCTTACGTTTCCACCACCTCCGGCACTCTGTACACCACCTCCAACGGTACTTCCGAAAAGATGCTCATTCCTGCCAACAAGGAAATCACCTTCACTCTGGTTGTGAACGAGGACGGCAGCCTGACCCTGTCCTATGTGGCAGCTGAGGCTCCTGAGTACACCGTCAGCGGTATTGTCACCAGCTTCGGCAGCGCAACCGATGATGTTATCGTTGAGCTGCTGCAGGACGGCGTTGTGGTTTACTCCACCGTGGTTACCGGCAAGACTGCTGCTTACGCCATCACTGATGTTGCCATCGGCAGCTACACCCTGAAGATTAGCAAGAATGCTCACGTTGCTCTGGAGCTGGCCGTCACTGTGGAAGCTGACGTTGCACAGGATGCTAAGATTTGCCTGGTTGGTGATGCCAACTGCGACGGCAAGGTCAACATGAAGGACTGGAGCCGCCTGTATGATCACATTGGTGAGACTGACGAGCTGACCGACTACAATCTGCTCTGCGCTGACACCAATCGCGACGGCAAGGTCAACATGAAGGACTGGAGCCGCCTGTACGATCATATCAGCGAAACCAATCCCCTGTGGTAATCTAATTCATCAACCCTCCGCTGCAAAGCGGAGGGTTTTTCTTGAATAAACCGCCTCAATGTGGTATGATAACCCTATCCAATATAGAAAAGAGGAATGACATGAATGCTATTGAAACCCATGGCCTGACCAAATACTACGGCAAGGCCAGAGGTGTCATTGACGTGAATCTGGTGGTTGGACGAGGAGAGTTTTTCGGTTTCATCGGGCCTAACGGAGCAGGTAAGTCCACCACTATTCGGACATTGTTTGGCCTGATTGCACCCACAGAGGGTACGGCTACCGTGCTTGGCAAAGAGGTCCGTGGTGATAAAAGAGAGTTGCTGCGACAGGTGGGGTATCTACCGTCTGAAGCGGTGTTCTATTCCGGGATGCGTGTGCGGGATGTGCTGAAGCTGTCGGCGGATTTGCGGAAGATGGACTGCGGTGCGGAAGCAGAGTTGCTGTGCCGCCGGCTGGAACTGGATACCTCACGAAAGGTGGAGGAACTGTCCTTCGGTAACCGTAAGAAGGTGGGCATCGTCTGCGCACTTCAGCACAATCCGGAGCTGCTGATTCTGGATGAACCTACCAGCGGTCTGGATCCGTTGATGCAGCGGGAGTTCTACGATATCCTGCAGGAGCGGAATCGGGAGGGTGTAACTGTATTCCTGTCCAGCCATGTGCTGTCGGAAATTCAAAGGAATTGCACCCGCGCTGCCATTATCCGTGAGGGCAGAATCATTGCATGCGACAGCGTGGAAGCCTTGTCGGAGCAGAACGCAAAACGTGTCACCTTCCGCGGAAAGGCGAATGTTGAGGGGTTGACCGGAATTCGCAACTGCGAAAACGCCGATGGCATGATTAGTTTCCTGTACAGCGGCAGCATCAGCGAGCTTTTGGGTAGACTGGCTGCAGGTACGGTTACGGATTTGTCCATTGGTGAGCCTGACCTTGAGGAAATCTTCCTGCATTACTATGAAAAGGAGGGTGGTCAGTGATGACAATGGTGAAGCATGAGCTGCGACAGGGACGTATCGCGTGGATTATCTGGACCGGCGTTATTGCCGCAATGATGGCGATTTGCGTATTCATTTTCCCTGAGATGAAGGGAGAGATGGACAGCTTCAACGATGCCTTTGCATCCATGGGGGCGTTTACTTCTGCGTTCGGCATGGATCAGCTGAATTTCGGCACATTGATTGGCTACTATGCTATTGAGTGCGGCAATGTTTTGGGATTGGGCGGCGCGTTTTTTGCTGCGCTTACGGCGGTAGCGACCCTGTCCAAAGAGGAAAAGGACAAAACCGCGGAATTCCTGCTGACGCATCCTGTGAGTCGCAGCAGAATTCTGACAGAGAAGCTGATTGCTGTGCTGGTGCAAGTCACAGCTCTTTCTGTAACGGTTTTCCTTATTGCGGTTGGTTCTGTTGCTGCCGTTGGAGAGGAAATTCCGTGGAAGGAAATCGCATTACTGCACACCGCATATTATCTGATGCAGGTTGAACTGGCCGGTATCTGTTTTGGTATTTCTGCCTTTATGAGAAAGGGAAGTGCTGGTGCCGGATTGGGTGTAGCACTGCTGATGTATTTCCTGAACCTGCTGAGCAATATTACCGAGGCTGTGGAGTTCCTGAAGTACATCACTCCCTTTGGATTTACGGATGGCGCGGACATTGTTACGGATGGAAAGCTTGACGGCGTGATGATTCTGATTGGTATGGGTCTGGCTGCTGTGGGTGTTGCGTTGGCGTACTGGAAGTATACCCGAAAGGATATTCAGTGATGGATTTTTTGTATCAGGATGAACATATCCTACTATGCATCAAGCCGCCCCGTGTTTTGTCCACGGATGAGCCGGGAGGATTGCCGGAACTGGTTCGGGAGGCGCTGGGAAATCCGAAGGCGGATGTGCGTACAGTCCATCGATTGGATCGTGTGGTGTCCGGCGTTATGGTGCTGGCCCGTTCGGCACAGGCGGCATCGGAGCTGTCCCGTCAGATTCGGGAGGGACTGTTTCATAAGTCTTATCTGGCTGTAGTTCATGGCCAGCCGGAACAGCGGGGAACCTACACGGACCTTCTGCTCCGCGATAAGCGGGAGCGGAAAACCTATGTGGTGACCCAACCTGCCAAGGGTGTTCAGGAGGCAATTCTGGATTATGAGCTTTTAGGGCATCGGCAGGCGTTGTCGAAGGTGGCGATTCAGTTGCGTACCGGTCGTACCCATCAGATTCGCGCCCAGTTTTCCAGTCGTGATTATCCTCTGGTGGGCGACAGAAAATACAGCCTGAATGAGGATGATTGTGAGATTGCGCTTTGGTCTTATAGCGTCTCTTTTTGCCATCCGGCGACAGGGGAGCGGCTGACCTTTTCTGCAGAACCGCCCCGGACTTATCCGTGGGATTTGTTCTAAGTGTTTCGACAGACTTTTCCTTTGATGTGAATTATAATTGATGTTGCGGCTTATCCTTTGGCGCAGCATTCGTGCTGCGCCGTTTTTTTAGAGGTGATAGAATTGGCATACGATTTCTTTCAGAACCGAAGCTGCGAATATTTCCCCTGCCATGAGGGGGCGAATCCGGAGGGCTTCAGTTGCCTGTTTTGCTATTGTCCGCTGTATGCGCTGGGAGAGGACTGCGGTGGCAGTTTTACATACACACAGGACGGAATCAAGGATTGCTCCGGCTGTATGCGACCCCACCGGCGGGAGAATTATCAGCACATCTGCGACAAGATGAAGCTGATTATTGAGCGCACGAAAAAACAACCGGATGGTACTTGATTTTTCATTAACGTACTGATATAATACGCAAGTCAGCTGGAGATGTACCCAAGTGGCTGAAGGGTGCGGATTCGAAATCCGCTAGGCGCCGCAAGGCGTGCGGGGGTTCAAATCCCTCCATCTCCGCCAACGAAAAGAGCTGCCTTCGGGCAGCTCTTTTCGTTGGTGGAGGGGGAAAGGGAATTTGAACCAAAATAAATGCAACACGCCGGGGGCGTGTTACTCGCGAGGGCTAGACCGAGCGAAACAACAATTCAATCAAATCCCTCCATCTCCGCCATCAAAGGGCTACAAAAAAGATAT
>JAZSEN010000103.1:0-10273 GCA_045531675.1 Faecousia sp. | reverse complement strand
CATCTTCCCACAACGCAAAACGGACTCCCGATTACTCGGGAGTCCGCATTTGTTATGTTGGAATAACCGATCAGGCCTTGCCTGCGCAGCCCAGAACGTTGATCAGCTTGTGAGCAACCATGTCCTTGATGGCAATGCGTGCGGGTTTGAGATACTGGCGGGGATCGAAGTGTGCAGGGTTCTCGTTGAAGTATTCGCGGATGGAAGCAGTCATTGCAAGACGCAGGTCGGAGTCGATGTTGATCTTGCAGACGGACAGGCCGGCAGCCTTACGCAGCTGCTCCTCGGGAACACCGATGGCACCGGGCATGGCGCCGCCGTAGGTGTTGACCATCTCGACGTACTCCTGGGGAACGGAAGAAGAGCCGTGCAGAACGATGGGGAAGCCGGGCAGCTTCTCGATGATGGACTCCAGAATGTCGAAGCGCAGCTGGGGGTTGGTGCCGGGCTTGAACTTGTAAGCGCCGTGAGAGGTGCCGATGGCGATAGCCAGAGAGTCACAGCCGGTCTTGGCAACGAACTCCTCGACTTCCTCGGGACGGGTGTAGTGAGCGTTGTCAGCGGAAACGTTGACCTCGTCCTCAACACCGGCCAGAGCGCCCAGCTCAGCCTCAACCACAACACCGTGGTCATGGGCGTACTCGACGACCTTCTTGGTGATTTCGATGTTCTCGGCGAAGGGCTTGGAGGAAGCGTCAATCATGACGGAGGTGAAGCCGCCGTCGATGCAGGACTTGCAGGTCTCGAAGCTGTCGCCGTGGTCCAGATGCAGAGCGATGGGAATTTCGGGGCACTCGATAACAGCGGCCTCAACCAGCTTCACCAGATAGGTGTGGTTGGCATAGGCACGGGCACCCTTGGAAACCTGCAGGATAACAGGAGCCTTCTCCTCCTTGCAGGCCTCGGTGATTGCCTGAACAATCTCCATGTTGTTGACGTTGAAAGCGCCGATGGCGTAGCCGCCGTCGTAGGCCTTCTTAAACATCTCGGTAGTAGTAACAAGAGCCATTGGAATCAATCCTTTCTCATTTTCAGTGGGCAAGCCCACATTGATTACCGTATCATTATAACATATTTTTCAATCATTTCAATATGGATTTTGCAAATACCGCAAAATACCCTACAAAGAAAAACGATACAGCATTCAAACCCAACAATTTGACTACAAAATAGGTTACCATTGCTGCTTTGGTGGCTGAGAGGGTGCGGTGGGAGTTGTGTGGGCAGATGTATTCGGAATTTGGGACACAATGTAGAAATCTACGGTTTTGGATAAATTTTGTTCTTCTGTGTGTCCGCCTCGGATATAGCCGTCTGCGTCGACATATGTAACATAGCCGGCAGGTTCTGTATAGGTTACGGTTTTAAGAATATGCTGAGAACGAAAGCCCTTGGCTAAATCACAAAAAGCTTCGGAAAACGCAATCATGCCGGTGACGGTCATATCCTCGAATCCCTCGTCTGCAAAGATAATCAACCCCGGATTGCTATTGCTTTGGCAGAATGAGCGAATAGAGGTCAACTGTTCCTCCATATTGTCGTATTCGTCCCTGAATTTGCACGTATGGGTGGATGAAGAAGCACAGATAGGGAGTCTGGAAAGATAAACGCCATCATAGCAACAAACCATAGCCGTTGCCTGAAGCTCCTTAGCCAGTGCAATGGCTTTTTTCGTAACCGGATTCTTTTTGAGTTTGGCGGTATACAGGGAGGAGTAAATAATCGCCGGTGTATATCCAACAAAGAATCCGACCACGGCCACAAGGATGTGCAGGAAAAACGGGCCAAATCCTGTGCGCAGAATGTCAAATACAACGTCAAATAACTGATTGCCAGCCATGAAAATACAGGGGATAATGGCAAGAATGGATAAAATTAGCGCAATCGTAGCGACGATTGGGGAGAATAAAGAGCCGATTTCCTCCGTATGTAATAAATGGCTGAGGATTAGCCCAGCCAAAACCAATGCTATGAATGTGGCTAAAAGGGGCATCTCGTCCCGCAGAAAATTATAGAGTTCAAAAATCGCCATGATTCCGTCCTCCGTTTCATATTGCTACCAAATTATATCAGTAAAATCAACCAATGTCAATGTATGTCGGAATCCCGAAAACGGTCAGTATTCTCAAAATAACATCAACCGCACAAATTCTAAAAAAAAGCTATTTACCTTTTTGCAAAAATATCGTATAATCTATGAGTGGTTATTTACCTAACAAACATAAGGAGTGTTTAATCAATGAAACTGTCCCCTCTGCAGATTGCAAGATACCAGTACAATCCCAAGCTCCCCGGTATGCTCAGAAACGGTATTTCTGAAATCTGCGTCAAAAACGGCGACGCCACCGAGAGCGTTGCAGATCAGGAGAAGATCAAGGCACTTTTCCCCAATACTTACGGCAAGAACGAAATCACCTTCCAGAAGGGTCAGAACACCTCTGAGGCTAAGCTGCAGAAGGTGGGCGTGATTCTCTCCGGCGGTCAGGCTCCCGGCGGTCACAACGTTGTCAGCGGCCTGTACGATGCACTGAAGGCCACCAACAAGGACAATGTCCTCTACGGCTTCAAGGGCGGTCCCAGCGGTCTGCTGGATGATGACTACCTGATTTTCGATGACGAGTACATCAACCAGTTCCGCAACACCGGCGGTTTCGACATCATCGGCTCCGGTCGTACCAAGCTGGAGACTGAGGAGCAGTTCGCTATTGTCGCTGAGAACTGCAAGAAGCACGGCATCACCGCTCTGGTCATCATCGGCGGTGACGACTCCAATACCAACGCTGCCGTTCTGGCTGAGTACTTCGCTGCCAACAACAGCGGTGTTCAGGTCATCGGCTGCCCCAAGACCATCGACGGCGACCTGAAGAACGAGGACATCGAGTGCTCCTTCGGCTTCGACACCGCCACCAAGACCTACTCCGAAATCATCGGCAACATTGAGCGCGACGCCAACTCCGCAAAGAAGTACTGGCACTTCGTCAAGGTCATGGGTCGCTCCGCTTCCCACGTTGCTCTGGAGTGCGCTCTGGAGACTCAGCCCAACATCTGCCTGATTGGCGAGGAAGTTGCCGCCAAGAAGATGTCTCTGGCCCAGATTGCTGACTACATTGCCGATTCCGTGGCTGCCCGTGCCGCCAAGGGTTGGAACTTCGGTGTTGCTATCATCCCCGAGGGCATCGTCGAGTTTGTTCCCGAGTTCTCCGTGCTGATTGCCGAGATCAACGAGCTGCTGGCCGGCGAGAAGGCTGACGCCTTCAATGCCCTCCCCACCTGGAAGGACAAGTATGCCTTCATCCAGGCCGGTCTGACCAAGGAGTCCATGGCTGTATTCGCCATCCTGCCCGAGAACATTCAGCAGCAGCTGTTCCTGGAGCGCGATCCCCACGGCAACGTGCAGGTTTCTCTGATTGAATCCGAGAAGCTGTTCTCCGCTCTGGTTAAGGACAATCTGGCTGCCCGTAAGGCTGCCGGCACCTACAGCGGCAAGTTCTCCGCTCTGCATCACTTCCTGGGCTACGAGGGTCGCTGCGCATTCCCCTCCAACTTCGATGCCGACTACTGCTACTCTCTGGGCTACAACGCCTTCATGCTGATTCAGTACGGCTACACCGGCTATCTGTCCAAGGTTTCCAACCTGTCCAAGCCTGCTGATGAGTGGGTTGCCGGCGGTATGCCCATCACCAAGATGATGAACATCGAGCGCCGCCACGGTGCCGATAAGCCCGTTATTCGCAAGGCTCTGGTTGAGCTGGACGGCGCACCCTTCAAGTTCTTTGCTGAGAACAGAGCCCTGTGGGCTGTGGAGACCTGCTTCGTCTACCCCGGTGCTATTCAGTACTTCGGACCTGCTGAGGTCTGCGACCTGACCACCAGAACTCTGGCTCTGGAAAAGGCCTAATCCAATACGAGCCTGCTCCGTTTTCGCGGAGCAGGCTTTTTCACAATTATTCACAAAAGCAAAGGGTCTGTTGCGCAAGGCAACAGACCCTTGATTTTAGCTGAAATCATCACCGGTCACATGGTTGGTCAGGACATAATAACATTCCGTATAGTGAGGATGTTCGATGCCGCTGATGCCGGCTGAGATGATGGCGCCCTTGGCGCTTTCGTACCGCTTGGCGATGTTCAACTCTACGGCAAACCGGTAGGCGTCAATATCGCCACCCATGAAGGCCGCCAGAAGCTGCATCAGGTATGCCGGAAGCTGGCAGCAATAGAAGTCCCAGCCGCCTACCCAGCCACCATCTATACGAGTGATAATGCAGTAAGGCAGCGCGCATTGGGGAATCTTGGCGATGGCTTTCTCACGGTTTTCCTGAGACATGCCGCCGTTTTTGATGGTAATGGTATCGTCGGAGCCGTCACCATGGCAGGCACAGGTGTAGCGGAAGCTCTCAACACGAGGGTCGGAGCCTTCCGGCAAAATCAGGCCGATATCCCGTACACAATCCTCCATGCCGGAAGAGTCAGGGTTGTAGTCACCGATGCCAGTGAGATTCTCCCACTCCTTCTCCAGACCCTCACCATCCTTAATACTGGCGGTGGTGGTGGCTCGACCATAGGTGGTATAACCCCAATATTCCATAGGCAGGCAAGGCACGAAGTCATCTTCGTTGATGACGTTGAAGATAGACCGGTAACTGTTTGCCTCGGTGTCCAAGGTGCAGTTGGGCGCGGCAAAGGTGTAGGTGAAAGCTGTTTTGCCTTCCTTCTCCAGATTGGCGCCGACGATATTGGCAATGGCAGCACCACGGGAGTGACCGGTGACCCAGTACACGATGCCATCCCGATCCAAATTATTCTCGTCGATGTAGCTCTCCAGCACCCGTCTGATACGAGTGGCGGCGATGTCGAAGCCCTTGTGGTTCAAAGGATTGGTCCAATCATCGTCCGCGGTATCGGTACTGATATCGCCGATATCACAGTTACTGGACCACTCCTCAATGGTGGAATTGGTACCACGAATGGTCACCGCGATAACGGTTCTCAGTTCGTTGCCCACCGCCACATTGTGATACCCCAGCGCCACCTCAGACAGATGGTTGTCTGCATACAGGTCGCTCAAAGAAACAGAAACCGGGTTGTTCATGCCAAAGTAGTCCATCACGGCGGCAATGGAGGTGCCGGTGGTGGTAAAAGAACCGCTGGGATCTGTCAATGCAAGGGTGTGACCGGCGTAAATCTCCGCCGCGAACAGCACAGACAGCTTGCTCAAATCCGCATTGTAAACGGAGTTATCCTCAAGGAACCAGCTGTAATTCATGTTGCAGTCGATGGAGCTGGTGGCAAAACCGGTGGTCAGAGTACCGGTAAAGGAATTATCGTAGGGATGGGCATCCACATCGTCCCAGTAGCCATCGTAGTCCGAATCCTTCAGGGTGGGAGAGGACAGCATGGTGCCCTTGATGTAGACCTTGGAGCGATCCTCGCTGTACACCAGCTTGATGTTCACTTCCTCGCCGTCCAGCCGACCGTCGCCGTCGGTATCTGCCTTGGTCTTATCCAGATTAAGATTGATGCCGTTGAAGGCAACCATGTTATCCTCGTAGTAGTCGGGGATGCCGTCACCGTCGGTATCGGCGCTGAGGTCAATCATTTTGCCGATTTGATTGTAAATCGCCGCCAGCTGGTCGGCATTCTCCGCCAGATGGTAGGTGCCGCCAGTCTGCTCCGCCAGAGGCTGGAGATAGTCGGTGATAATCAAATCACCGCCCAGACCCACAGTATACAGCCGCACATTATTTTCCTTTGCCGCGGCAATGGTGGACTCATGGAGTTCATCATAGTCGTGGGCGCGGCCGTCGGTAATGACGATGGCAGTTTTCAGTGCATCCGGCTCGTCGCTCTGGAACAGGGTCATAGCCTCATTCAGTGCGCCGTACATATTGGTATAGCTGCCGGAAGAAGTGAAGTACTCCTCAGTTAGCAAGGCCTTGGCTGCTTCCCGATCCGTGGTCAGTTCGGTGGTCAGCAGCTTATTCTTCGTCGCAAACCAGACAATGCCGATTTTGCAGCCATCCGGCAGCTTATCAATCATATTCCGTGCCACAGTCAGCCGCTCGTAATCGGGGTCGTTGTTGTCGCCCCAAGGTCCCATGGAGCCGGAATCGTCCACAACCAGAACCACTTCCACCGTGGAGTAGGTGCCGGTGCTGTCCCACACATCATCCCATGTAAAGGAGCCGTCGTAGGTGGTCCGGTCCAGCAGAATGTAGGTAGAGAAATGCTCCACCGTGGCGGTGGCAACGCCATCGCCAATCACGGTATCCAATTGCTCCAGCGTCTGAGTCCGCTCGTTGAAATAATAAATCACAGGCTCCGCACCGGCAGAGAGAATCTCCGGATCAAAGCGGAAGGAAATGTCCGCGGTTTCGAACTGACCCTCTACCTGAAAATCGTAAGCCTGACCCAGATAACCGGGAATACTCTCAGGGAACAGAGTCTGGCTGTCCACAGGCTTGATGGTCAGGGTTTCCACCTGCTGACCTTCCAGTTCCATCTCCACAGAGGCAGTACCCTGCTGCTGTGTAACCTCGAAGCTGCTCTCGTAGGTACCGGGGTCTGTACCCAGCTCCACCTCACGTCCATCGGTAACGCCGTCACCATCGGTGTCATCAGACAGCAGATTCGTGCCGGTGCTACGCTCTTGACCATCGGTCAGTCCGTCGCCGTCGGTGTCCTGCTTGTTCAGCGCAGTACCCCATGCCAGCTCTTCCAGATTGGTCAGGCCATCGCCATCCGCGTCTTCTCTGCCGTCAGGGGTGCCGTTGCCATCGGTGTCCACAACCAGAGGATTGGTATTGGTCTTGACGTATTCAATGTAGTCGGACAGGCCGTCGCCGTCGGTATCCTCCAGAGTGGGGTCTGTGCCAACCAGCTGTTCCATATAGTCCACAATGCCGTCGCCGTCGGTGTCTACATATGCCGCCGCAGGCAGGTAGTACACCACCGCCTGAAGCGCCACAGTTTCACCGTCAACGCTGACCGGCGTGGTGACGGTCAGAGATTTCTTCTCCAGCTCCAACACCTGCGCATTGGCACCCAGACCGGTCATACCCACCACCATAGACAGGCACAATCCCAGACACAGCAGCCGCTTTGCCATGGACTTGCCGCCGAATACAAGGGCAGCCGCAGCACCCACCAGCATCAGGGCCAGCACAATCAGCGCGGCATCACCGGTTTCGGGAATTTCCTCGGACTGAGCCGTATAAACCACCGTCAGAGTCAGGCTCTGTCCAGCATCCAGAGTTGCCGCGGACAGAGAACTATCCTTTGCGGTATAGCCCGCGGGAATCAAGGCTTTCAATTCCAAATCACGAACCGGTTCATCGGTGACATTCGTCACCGTCAGCACAGCCGTGATGGTTTCGCCCGAATCGTATGTATCCTTATCCGCAGTCAGGCTGACTTTCAATCCTTCCTGCGTGACCTCTGTCGCACAGACAGGCATTGCCATTGCAAAAACCACTATCAACGCCAACAGAAATGTGACTAGTTTTTTCATAAGCTCTGCTCCTTAATACTAGATTTTGCCCAACTTATCTTTATTATTTTACGACATTTCCGAGGCTTAGTCAAGAAAAAATCCCCACCTGTGATTGATAATCCTGATCTGATTTGCGGCATCCACAGCTTTTCCAAGGCTTGGATTCAGGTGCTATCTAATCAATTAGCATTGGATGCCGTTCTGAGCGGCAAAGCAGGTTTTATGTCCGGTAACTGACAGCACGATACAGCATCACAAGTCCCGCACTCAGCAATGCACCGCCAATAATGTCGGTAACCCAATGCACACCGGAAACCAATCTGCCAATAACCATAAATACAACAAACATGGTCATAACAACAGACAAAGCAGACAGAATCCATCTGTTCTTTATGCGCTCCTGAAACTGCATAATGGCAGTTGGCATCACACACATAACCAGCATGGTCGTTGAAGACGGATAAGATGCTTCCAGAAAGCCCTCAATCAGCACAGGTCTGTAATTGATAACGTGCATTTCAAAGTACACATATGCTGTCACTACAACAAGATAGAAGCCACCGAGAGTCATAATACTCCGATCAACCCTCAGGATACTTTTTCTTTTAATCCACTGCGCAACGCCCAAAAGAGCAAAGCCAAGCCCAAATGCAACCGGAACCAACCCCAGCCAATCTGTGACAGTGTACAGCCACATATGTACGCCGGTGGCATCATGAACAATGCGATTCAGCGTTGCAAAGCCAACGGTTGATTCCTGAGGTCCGATTGTCTGAACATCAATGTAAGTAATTGCAATGGTCCACAACACAAACGACGCGAGTAATCCAAGTGCGATATAATAGTTTCTTTTCTTCATTTATGACCGACTTCCTTTGTTTGTATTAGGCTTTCGCCGATACACAGCTTACCGGAAGACAGGCAAAGTCGCAAGAAACGCGGCGTCACAGGTGCGACACCTTTCGTGTCATCGTTTTTTGATTAGAATCAGCACCTTAATCGTCAGGAAAATAAACAATAACGCTGCCGCATAGGGCTGCTGACTGACGATAAACAGGAGTACAGACACTCCATTCAGCAGCAGAGAGATTCTGCTTTTGAGTTGCACCCATACAGGTATACGGCAATTTTGCAGCGTAAGGGTTAAAATCCCCCACAGTATCATAGAGGTTACAGAAGCGAGATAGGAAATCCTGAGCCACATGGAAACCTCAGTCAGAAACAGGAGGGAAACTTCCTGTATCGTTCCGTTCATTTGTTGACCGAACAGCGGCAGAAAAAAGAATATGCCAACACTTAAATCAAGCAGTCCAAACAACAAATCATGGTAGTGCTTTTCTATTTGTTTATTCTCTTCTTCTGCGATGGTCAGCAATTCGTCGTTTGACAAAAGCTCGTCGATAGTCACGCAATAAAAGGCCGCAATTGCTTTCAGCGAATCAATGTTGGGATATCCCCTGCCCGACTCCCACTTAGACACAGCGGTTCGGGACACAAACAAAGAAGCCGCAAGTTCTTCCTGCGTCAGATTATGCTGCTTTCGCAATTCCTGTAATTTTTCATGGAACTCCATAGGCGCACCTGCTTTTCATATTCATGGACTTATATTATAGCACACAAAGCTTCAGGATAACAGTAGGCATTTTTCATTCATCGTGTCCGATGCTGAAATGCTCAATAACATTGGGATTGCAAAAAAACACCACCCTGTCGGGTGGTGTTTTTGTTGGCAGGCTTGGCTGAAATGAATCTTCGCAGATTAATTGCGTCAATAACCCATAAACAGAAGTCCGCAAAATACGGATAAAAATGAAAATTTTGAAGTTTTGACCCACAAAACGCAGGTTGGTCAAAATGATTCGCTTTCATCAAATTAAATAGCCGGACAGATCATCAGGTTTTTCAGACAGTGTTTTCGCGGAATTACCGGAATCTTCAAACTGTGCCTTGATGCGTTCATTAATCCGGGCATCCATTTGGGGAATTGCTTTCATATCTGTTTCCTTGATTCCAATTGTAGCAATGTCATCGTTTTCTCCGCATTGAGGAAAATTAACCAACCACGCCTCGTCAATACAGCGGGGATCGCAAATCCACCCCTGCATTCCCTTGTGTACGCCGTGTCTGGCATACTTTTCTTTTTCAACAGTTACTTCAATACAATCCATCTCTTGCATATTATCATCTCCTATATGGTGTTGCAAGCTGCAGTCTTCCGTTAGGGTATACCATCCAACCTGACATAAAAGATACGATCTCACCTGTATCTTTACGGGGGATTTCAATCCGGATATTGATTCGCTGCCCCCATTCGTCTAACAAATTCAGCTTATAGTCACCAGCAAGATACTTCTCATAAGCCTGCCGTTCCCATTCAGCTTTCATCCAGGGAATATCTTCAACATCATAGCCCCAATCCCAAAACAGTTTTGCTTTATTGTAATTATATTTACCCTCTGTGTTGAATAGGTACACATCAAATTTGCTGTATTTACTGTTTGCAGAAACATTGGCTAAAACAAGAGCATAATCTATAGTTTCCAATGTACAGTGACAGAATGGATGATGCGGACAAGGCGGATGGTTTTCCTTTGTAAAGAAACATCCATCTAATTGTAGACACTCTGGGCAGTGTGTTTTCCCTCTGAATGATGAACCCACTTTACCCAACTTGGTGCATCTGTGGATTTCCATACAAGGATTACCCCGGTACTTCGTTTATAGTACATTCATTTCTTCTCCTTTTCAAGTAGTAAGAATGCGGTATTCTTCTACCCACAGGGA
>JAZSEN010000085.1:0-25018 GCA_045531675.1 Faecousia sp. | reverse complement strand
AACGCCGGAGTAGGCGTAGGAGCCGTCAGCCAGCTTGGCGTATACCTTGAAGAACAGGGTGTCGCCCAGCAGTCTGGCGGAGATGCCGTTGGAGTGGACGGTGTAGGAGCCGTCGGCGTTGGCGATGTAGCCGGGGATGATAGCCTGAGCATTGGCGACGGTGCCGTTGGCATCACGGGTGGCGAAGGTCATCATACCCATTTCCACAATACTGGAAGCATCGTCCACGGTGAAGTAGACGTTGTACTGAATCTCATCCTTGAAGGCAAGAGTGGGGTTCTTCACAGTCAGGGTGGGAACGGTGACCTCGATGTCGGAGCTGGTGTAGCTCAGAGTCAGAGTGCCATCCTCGTTCACAACCAGATTGAAGTTGACGGTGATGCCGCCGGGAACAAGCATCTTCTCGCCGGCGCCGGAAACCAGCTTGCAGGTGGTGTCGGTGCAGTAAGCCTCAGCCAGATACCACTTTGCGTTGTCGCCGGTCTTGACAAATACGTAGCTGTCCTGTGCGAAGGTAGCAGTCAGCTTGCCATCGACAAACTTGTACTGACCCAGGTTCTCATAGTCCTCTTCGCAGCCGTAGTTGGCGCCGTTGATGTAACCGACCAGATAGTAGTCGTACACGGGAACCTCGGGAGCGGAGTAGTTGGGATCGGCCTGACCGCAGTTCATGCAGGTGCCGTAGTTGTAGCTATGGCCGGTGTAGGGAATGACCTCGGTGTAGCTGTCGCCGCACTTGGTGCAGGTGAAGGTCTTGACACCGTCAGTCAGACAGCCGGAGGGAGTGGTGACCTCGCTGGTGTAGCTATGGCTGCAAGCGGTGGAACCGCCGGAGGTGTACTTGAACACCAGCAGGTTGGAAACGTAGCTGGCGGAGTTGGCATTGGAGGTGGAGTAGGCGCCGAACTTGGCAGCGCTGACACCGTAGTAGATACCACGGCTGGTAGCAACGGCATTGAAGATGTAGCCATTGTCGCCGGCGGTGACGGACCAGGCATAAGCGGTATCAGCGAACTTGAAGTTGGTGCTGGAGCTGTAGTTCAGGTAGGAGCCGTCAACGCTCAGGGCGATACCGCCGCTGACCTCCTCGATGGTCCACACGGGCAGATTGCTGCCGGAGACAACACCGCCGGAAACGGTGACGTCCACGGGAACGAACTTACCGCTGGTCAGGCTGGTGGTCAGAGCCTTGTAGGTGCCGTCCACCAGAGCAACAATCACGAACTTGCCGCCCTTAGTGATATCAGACAGATTGCTGACCTGATAGTAGCCAGCCTGAGCGGAGCCGTTGGGATCAGCCAGACCGCAGACGGTGCAAGTGCCGTTTACGAAGGTATGCTCGACAGTGTAGTGGCACACGGTGCAGTAGCCATTCTGGTCGTGGCTGGGATGCTCACAAACAGCGGTCTGCTGGACAGTGTAGCTCAGGGTCATGGTACCGTCGCCGTTGACAACCAGAGTCACGGTGACCTTACCGGCAGGAATGTACATCTTGTTGGCAGTCTCGTCCAGAGTGCTGGAGTCGTACAGGGTGACGGAGGTAACATCCTCGCCCTGATAGCCGTCGGTCATGTACCACAGGGTGTTGGTGCCGTTCTTGACGGCGATGTAGCTGTCCTCGGTGACGTTGAAGGTCTTGCCAAAGGTATTCAGCTCGCCGGTGGGGTACAGGCGGAAGTAGCCGGTGCTGGCGGCGTCATCGTACTCACCGTAGTTGGTGCCGTTGATGTAGCCGAACAGGTACCACTCCTGCTCCACATAGGCAGGATCGGTGGCACTGCAGACGGTGCAAACGCCGGAAGCATAGCTGTGACCAACGTTGACGCCACAGCCGGTGCAGATGCCGTTGACATCATGGCTGGTGTGGGTGCAGTTCTTGGGAGCACCGCAGACGGAGCAGGTATCGCCCACGAAGGTGTGAGCAACAATAGCGCCACAGTTGGTGCATTCGCCGGTGATGGAGTGGCTGGTGTGCTCGCAGCTGTCGGCGCCGGCAGTGTAGCTCAGAGTCAGAGAGCCATTGCCGTTCTCAACCAGAGTGAACTGCAGCTCAACGCCGCCGGGAACGTACAGCTTCTCATTTGCGCCGGAGGTGGTGTTGTACAGGGTGACCAGCTTGCCGGTGGTGTAGGTCTTGGCCATGAAGGTGCTGGCATTGTTGGTGGTCTTGACGTAGACATAGCTGTCAGAGGTGAAGGTGACCGTCAGGAAACCATCGACAAACTTATAGATGCCGTTGTTGGCATAGTCGCTGTTGCAACCATAGTCAGCGCCATTGATGTAGCCGACCAGATAGTAGTCCAGAACAGTGGGCTCGGGTTCGGGAGTAACCACATCGCCGGAGCCGAACACGCTCCAGACGCCGGTACCATAGTCCCATGCGCCTTCCGTGATTGCATAGCAATCGGTGCCGTCGGTGGGGACGGTCAGGTCGCTGGTCTGGTTCCACTTGTCATCCCAGGTGTTGGTGGTGGAGTTGGGATTCATTCTGCAGAAGATCACGTTCTCAAAATAGCTGGGAACGGGAACTTCGTAGATTCCGTCGCCGTCGGAATCGCTCATGCTCTCCCAAACGCCATTGTCACCGGAATAGAAGTACGCCGCAAAGCGGGCACCATCGCTGAGCCAATTGGCATTGGGCTTCAGGTACAGCTTGCTGGGAGTCTGCAGAAGAGACCCGGCAAACACGACCGTGGGGATCATGCTGATGACCATGCAAATCACCAGCAGGGCACTAAGGAATTTGCTGATTCTTTTAACCATGATTTGCCTCCTGTAAATTTTTTCAGTTTTTGAATGGTAAGAGCCATAGCTCCCCATTTTTTACTGTTAAGGTTATATTAACATAGTCATTTCAAATTGTCCACTAAAAATTAGGAAAATTAAGTATTTTTTTACTTTTTAGTTGATTAATCAACTAAAAAGTTTCACACGGTGAGCATATGTCTTTGAGGGATGTGCATGCGCCCATTCCTCTGCCGGATATCCGTTTTTCAGGGTGCTAAACAATCCTTCAGATTCCTTAACAGCCTGAAAAAGCCTGCCTTTTTTCTCTCCACCAAAAACAAAAAGACGAAACTATTTGGGGGTTTCGTCTTTTCTGTGCCAGTCTACCTTTGTTGTTGGCTGGATATTTTTTCTTTTTCTCAGTCATATTGGCTATGATAGAGAACATAAAATAATTAGCCGAATAATATCGTCGATGTTGCGATTCAATGCTTGTGGTATGAACATCAAGTTAACGATTATTCTCATTGGACAAATTACACTACAACAAACGTGTGTGGTGGAAATGCCCCAAATGTGGTCATGAGTGGCAAACATCCCCCAACAACCGCGTCAATAATGATACCGGGTGTCCTGCCTGTGCCCATTGTACCGTTGATTCAAACATTAACAGTCTGGATATAGTGAATCCTGAATTAGCAAAGCAGTGGGATGCTGAAAAGAATTTCCCTCTTACGCCAAAGGACGTTGCCGCTTTTGATAACCGAGATTATTTCTGGTTGTGTGAGCATGGGCATTCATGGCAGGCAAGTCCAGCGAATCGCAACAAGGGAACCAAGTGTCCCTATTGCGCAGGAAAAAAGCCTATTGTTGGCGTCAATGACTTGGAGTCTGTTCTACCCCAGATTGCGCTTGAATGGCACCCTACCAGAAACGGCGAAGCTCTCCCTGAACACTATTTGCCGAATAGTCACTTTGAAGCATGGTGGCAGTGCGCCAGCGGACACGAATGGCAAAAGGCAATTTACGAACGCGCATACGGAAGCAACTGCCCTGTTTGCAATAAGCGCAAAACATCTATCCGCCGCCATATATAAAAAGGCTCCAGCGTTCGCTAAAACGCTGGAGCTTGTTTTATGAATAGCTAGTCTAAAAAAGAAAAAAGTCCACTTTCAAAAATTTTGTTAACGGGCGGTTTTTGATTAACAGTAGAAATCCTTGATGCGCTTGGCGCGGCTGGGGTGGCGGAGCTTGCGAATCGCCTTGTTCTCAATCTGGCGGATACGCTCACGGGTGACACCGAAAATGGTGCCAACCTCCTCCAGTGTATGGGTGCGGCCGTCGTACATTCCAAACCGCATCCGCAGTACGTCCGCTTCCCGCTCGGTCAGAGTGTCCAGAATCTCCTTCAGCGCCTCGGCCAGCATGGCATTGGAGGTAGCGTCGGCAGGACCGGGAGTCCGCTCGTCCTCCACGAAGGAGCCGATGGAGGTATCCTCTTCATCGCCCACAGGGGTATCCAGTGACAGAGTATCGGCGGCGGTACGGTTTGCCTCGATGATTTTCTCAACGGGCAGACCCAGCTCGGCGGCAATTTCCTCCACGGTAGGCTCACGACCCAGCTCCTGCACCAGCTTCCGGTTGCAGCGGGTGGCCTTATTGATGACCTCTACCATATGCACCGGCACACGGATGGTCCGTGCCTGATCGGCAATGGCACGGGTAATGGCCTGCCGAATCCACCAGGTGGCATATGTAGAGAATTTATTTCCCTTTGTCCAGTCAAATTTGTCAACGGCACGAATCAGTCCGGTGTTACCCTCCTGAATCAGGTCCAGAATGTGCAGACCGCGTCCGGAATACTTTTTAGCAATGGAGACCACCAGACGCAGGTTCGCTTCGGTGAGTTTGTTCTTGGCGTTCTGGTCGCCCTCGCTGACCTTCTTTGCCAGCTCCACCTCTTCCTCAGCCGACAGCAGTCGCACCTGACCGATTTCCTTCAGGTACATCCGCACCGGATCGTCCAGATTGTACTCCGCCGCCAGATCCACAGGATCCACCAGCTCCTCTTCCTCCATGCCCACCAGATCGATGTCGCCGTCCAGACCCACGTCCAGATCGTCATCCAGCTCCATCACATCGCTGATAATCTGGATGTTCATAGCTTCGAAGCGGTCATAAATTTCCTCGATTTTCTCCGGGGACAGATCCAACTTTTCCAACTGTGCGTTCAGGTCGGCGGCGCGAATCATACCGTCCTTCCGTCCCTGCGCAATCAGTCCCTGGATGACATTGGCCATATCCTCCATACTGGGCTTTCCGTTCTTCTTAGCGTTGCTCATGTCATTCTCCTCTTTGTCTGGATTATCTCTTGCGGTAAGACTATATCCCTGTTTTACTTTTTTGACAAGGGTTTTTTACGATAAAATTTCAAAATTCAGGGTTTTTATCAGAATATTTTGTGTCGCAAAACCATTTTCCCCAAAATTCCCGAAAACATACGGTTTACTTTTGGTGAAAAATTCTGTATAATCAGGAAAATGGCATGAGTATGCCCATCAACGCCGTCATTGCGAGCCAGTGCGCACACTGGCGTGGCAATCTCCCGAGGCTTAGGGAATATCACTGAAACGGTCCCTATATCAGAAGGGGATCGCCACACCAGTCTGCGGACTGGTTCGCGATGACATGATAATTGAGGTACTATCTATGACTGAACTTTCCAAGATTCGTAATTTTTCCATTATCGCCCACATTGACCACGGCAAGTCCACTCTTGCCGACCGGTTGCTGGAGGAGTGCAACGCCGTAGATCAGCGGCAGATGGAACAGCAGATGCTGGACTCCATGGAGCTGGAGAAGGAGCGCGGCATCACCATCAAGGCCCCCGCCGCCACCCTCCGCTACACCGCCGATGACGGCGAAACCTACGCCCTGAATCTGATCGATACCCCCGGTCACGTGGACTTTAACTACGAGGTCAGCCGCAGCCTTGCCGCCTGTGAAGGTGCGGTACTGGTGGTGGACGCCTCTCAGGGCGTGGAGGCTCAGACCCTCGCCAATACCTATCTGGCCATCGATGCCGGTCTGGAGGTCCTGCCGGTCATCAACAAAATCGACCTGCCCTCCGCTCGTCCGGCAGAGGTGAAGGCAGAAGTAGAGGATATCATCGGCATTCCCGCTGAGGACTCCCCCGAAATCTCCGCCAAGAACGGCATCAACATCCACTCCGTGCTGGAGATGATTGTCCGTGACGTTCCGGCGCCCACCGGCGACCGCAACGCACCGCTGCAGGCACTGATTTTCGACAGCGTTTACGACAGCTATCGAGGAGTCATCGTGTACACCCGCATCAAGCAGGGCACCATCCGTGCCGGTCAGGATATCAAAATGATGGCAACCGGCGCCGTATATAAGGTAGTGGAGGTTGGCACCATGAGCCCTCTGGGGCTGATTCCCGCCGATGCACTGGGTGCCGGCGAGGTCGGTTACATCACCGCATCCATCAAAACTGTGGCGGATACCCAGGTGGGCGACACCGTCACCACCGTGGAAGGCGGCTCCGTTGAGCCTCTGCCCGGCTACCGTCCGGTGCAGCCCATGGTGTTCTCCGGCGTGTACCCTGCCGACGGTGCCAAGTATCAGGACCTGCGTGAAGCGCTGGAAAAGCTGAAGCTGAATGATGCCTCCTTCGTCTACGAGCTGGAAAGCTCCATTGCGCTGGGCTTTGGCTTCCGTTGCGGCTTCCTTGGTCTGCTGCACATGGAAATCATTCAGGAACGTCTGGAACGGGAGTACAATCTGGATTTGATTACCACCGCCCCCAACGTTGTCTACCGTGTGACCAAAACCAGCGGTGAGACGCTGATGGTGGATAATCCTCTGGATTGGCCCGACCCCATGGAAATTGAGCTGGCGGAGGAGCCCTTCGTCAAGGTCAGCCTGATTGCGCCCCAGGAATACGTGGGCAACATCATGGACCTTGCCCAGCAGCGCCGTGGCGAATTCAAGGACATGGTCTATCTGGACGCCAACCGTGTGGAGCTGCACTACGAAATGCCCCTGAACGAAATCATCTACGATTTCTTCGATGCTTTGAAATCCAGAACCCGAGGCTACGGCAGTCTGGACTACGAGCTGATTGGCTACCGCCCCAGCAAGCTGGTGAAGCTGGATATTCTCCTCAATGGCGACATTGTGGACGCGTTGAGCTTCATCCTCTTTGCGGAGAACGCCTATCCCCGTGCCCGCAAGATCTGCGAAAAGCTGAAGGAGAACATCCCCCGCGCCCAGTTTGAGATTCCGGTGCAGGCAGCCATCGGCGGTAAAATCATTGCCCGTGAAACCATCAAGGCCCTGCGTAAGGACGTTCTTGCCAAGTGCTACGGCGGTGACATTACCCGTAAGAAAAAGCTGCTGGAGAAGCAGAAGGAAGGCAAAAAGCGGATGCGTACCTTCGGCACCGTGTCCGTGCCCAGTGAGGCCTTCATGGCCGTCCTCAAGCTGGACGAAGATTGATAGAGCGGAAAACGAGTGTTTAGCCGAAAAAGGGACACCCATTGTAGGGGAGGGTCTTGACCCTCCCTCAACCTAACGACTTATGAGGTGTTGCATTTAGTGCTGTAAATGTATCTGTTTGCATAGCTTTTCCAGCTCGATTGTTGCAACTTCCAGGGAGGGTCAAGACCCTCCCCTACCATAACGTTGATTGTGGTTGATTCCATAAACGATAATTTACATTTCAAACACCTACAAAGGAAAGGAGCCACCTATGTTTTCTGATATTGTGAAAAGCTTTGAAATGGAGCCGGGGATTTGGGCGATTTGCCTGCGGCTTCTGTGCGCCATGCTGGTAGGCATGGTCATCGGCACCGAGCGGGAATACACCCGCCGTCCTGCCGGTATGCGTACCCATATTCTGGTGGCGCTGGGTGCATGTGTGGTGTCCATCACCGGTCAGATGCTTTTCCATGAATACCGTGCGCTGGGCGGCACGCCGGATCCGGCTCGTCTGTCCGCTCAGGTCATTACGGGCGTTGGTTTCCTCGGTGCCGGCACCATCCTGAAGGAAGGTCCCACCGTCACCGGTCTGACCACCGCCGCCAGTGTCTGGACGGTTGCCTGTCTGGGCATCGCCTCCGGCTTCGGCTACTATGCCGTGGCGCTGGTAGGTATGGTACTGATGCTGATCACTCTGACCATTCTGGAGCTCCTGCAGAATCACCTCCCCGGTCGGGCGCCGGAGATGGAGCGCTACGAGGTACATACCCGTGATATCGCTGCCACTCTGGGCATCATCGATGCCCTCTCTCAGGACTTCCACGCCCACATCCGTGAAACTCTGGCGGAAAAGACCGAACACGGTCACATCCTCCGCTTCCAGGCATCCTTCCCGGGAATCCATTCCCGCCGCCGCAGCGAGGCCTTTTTCTCCACCCTGGCTTCCAGACGGGAATTTGAATCCCTCCATCGGGACTGCACCAAGGTATGAATATGAAAAAATGCGTTCTTGTGCTGTTGCTGCTGGCTGTTTTCCTCGCCGGCTGCGCCGCGGACAAAGAGACTTCCCCTGCCCCGACGTCTCCGTCGGACACCAAAACCATCTACGTCTGCACCTCTCAGACCTTGTCCTCCGGTGGTTCCGTCACCCGCACCGACTACATCCTCGATGACCGGAATCAGGTTCGTCAGGTGGTGGTCTACACCAACGGAAACGAAACCATGCGCTATGAGGTGGAGTCCGATGCCCACGGCAACTATATCCGCTGGGTCAACGGCGATATCAGCAGCACCTACACCTACGACGAACAGGGTCGTCCCCTTTTGAAGAGCTTCTTCCACGGCGATACCCTCACCGGTTCCGTGGAGCAAATCTGGGACGGCAATCTGCAAACCGCGCTGATTGCACGCAACGGCTCTCAGGAGCAGCGAACCGCCTACTATTATAATGATAACGGTTATAAAATCCGGGAAGAGCTGTACCAGAACAGCATGCTGGTCAGCTATTCCCACCTGACGCTGGACAAGGACGGACGGGCGGTTAGCCAAAGCGTGTATCTGGCAGACGGAACCTTGAACGCCACCGTCAGCTATGCCTACGATGGAAACACCGTCACCGCCACCACCTGCCAGCCCGACGGTACCATGCAGCAGCGCACCGAGGAACAATACGACGATCAGGGCAACCTGATTTCCAGCACGGTATTTGATGCTGAAGGGAAGGTTTTATCCCAAAAGACCACCACCTGGACCCCGATTCAGGTCCCTGTGGACTCCCCCCGCGCCTCGATTTGAACCCACTCCCCCACCCTAATTACCCACGGAGGTATCCCATGCCCATTTTGCCACGGTCTGAAAAGACCCCACTTGGTATTTACATTCACATTCCCTTCTGCCGCAGCAAGTGCCAATACTGCGACTTCTACTCCCTCGCCGGCGACGACCGCCAGCTGATGGATCGCTACCTGAGGGCGCTGTGTACCCACATTAAGGAAACCGGCGCTCTTGCCCCCGGCTATCGGGTGGACACAGTCTACTTTGGCGGCGGCACACCCAGCTTCTTCGGAGCTGACGCATTAGGCGCGGTACTGACGGCAGTACGGCAGAATTTTGACGTATCCTCAAGGGCGGAAATCACCTTCGAGGCCAATCCCGATTCCGTCACCCCACGGCTTTTGAGTAAACTGAAAAGCGAAGGCTTCAACCGGGTCAGTCTGGGGATTCAGACCGATGACGATGCCTTGCTGCAGCAGTTGGGACGCCCTCACACCTTTGAGGATGCCGAGCAGGCGGTAAAACGAATCCGCCGCGCCGGATTCGGGAATCTGTCGGTGGATTTGATGTATGGTTTGCCGGAGCAGGATTTGCAAAAATGGATTGATACCCTCCACAACATCCTGCGGCTCCAGCCGGAGCATATCAGCTGCTACGGCTTGAAGGTGGAGCCCAACACCCCCCTGTACGAGGTCAAGGATCACTGCGGTCTGCCGGACGATGAAGTGCAGGCGGATATGTATCTTACCATGGTGGAGCTGCTGCGCGCCAAAGGCTATCGGCAGTACGAAATTTCCAACTTCGCCAAACGGGGCATGGCATCCCGTCACAACATGAAATACTGGCTTGGCGGCGAATATCTGGGCTTCGGTCCTGCCGCCAGCTCGGATTTTGCCGGAAAGCGGTTCGTAATGGTGCGGGATGTCTGCGCCTACATCGACGGCATCCTGAATCAGGGACAGGTCATCGACGAAATTCAGGAGATTCCTTTGCGGGATCGGGCGGGCGAATACCTGATGACCCGTCTGCGCACCACCCACGGCATCAGCCGTGAGGAGTATGAGCGGCAATATCTGCTGCCCTTCGATCCGCTGGAGGAGGAACTGGAGAAGAACCGCGCCTACCACCTGACCATCCGTTCCGATGGACGGTGGCGGCTCAGCCCGGAGGGCATGCTGGTGTCCAATTCCATTCTCTCTGACCTCCTGCTGGCACAGGAACGGTCCTTCAACTCCGCCAGACGGAGATAAATCATCGCCGAGTACTGAAAAATCTACAAAGAAACCCGGACATGCACCAGCATGCCCGGGTTTGATTATTTCTTTTTGGGAGTTCTTCTGTTAATCAGCAGGATAAGCATTACCACGTTGCCAATCAGGGATAGAATCAGCAAAATGCCGAGAATGATGAGCGGTACAACAGAGGGCTCCTCCGTTTTGACAGGAGCAGAGGTAGCAGGCTGATCAGGGGTTGTGGGTTGGGGTTCCTCTGCCTCCTGAGCGTAGCCGCAGACCTGACAGGTTTTCGTACCCGCATCAGAATCCCACTGGTGGGGCTCATACTCCACAATCTCGCCACAGGCGCAATCACGCCAATGCTGCTCTGCATCCGAAGCCCAGTCGCCGTATTCGTGGGTGTGTTCCTCATGGACCTTCAGCACAAAGCCGCAAACTGTACAGGTCTGAGGAGTCTCAGGGGTGGCTTCCTCACCGGGGGTGTGCTTTTCCCCATCCACCTTGCCCTCGCAGACGGTGCAGGTGTACCAATGTCCCTTCTCGTCGGAGCTGAGTGTATCCCCCGGCTTGTGGGTGACAGTCCGCTCATCAAAGCAGATGTTGCATTTTTTGTCGCAATCGTTGTCGTAGGTATGCTCGCCCAGCGTCCGTCCTTCAAAGGTCTGCTGACCTTGCAGACCGCAGGCGATGCAGCTGATGTAGTAGATGTTCCGGTTCTGGCAGTCACCTGCCTGCGCCAGATACTTGTTCATCTCCCGATCCTTGAAGTTGTGGTCAAGGGCATCGCCCACAAGGAAGGTTTCGTTCTCGTTGATCTGTCCGCACTTGGAGCAGCTCTTGTAGTATTCCGCCGGCTCGGTGCAGGTAGCCGCATGCTTGAGATACTCGGCAGTCTGGTTTTTCTGATACTCGTGGGGGCAGTTGATTTTGATGTTCACCGGCTGAACGGTGACGGGGATTTCTCCTTCGTCAGTCAGCAGGGTGATGTTACAGTTCACCTCGGTGACCAGATCCAGCTCCGCCTCCAGCTTCGCCCGCAGGGTGAAGGTCAAAATGGGGCTGTTGCCCGGCTCCGCCGGTGTGTACAGGTCGAACTGACCGATATCGGATTCCGTGCCGAAGGGAGATTTGTCCTCCAGCTGCCATGTGCCGCCCACAAGGTCGAACACTTCCTTGTCGTAGACCAGCTCCACCACATAGCCGTTGACCACGCCGCAATTGCTCATGGACACGGAGATGGCAACGGTCTTGCCCTGACGGACGTTCTCGCTGGATGCCAGCACCGCCTTCGTTTCGCCCTCAGCACCAACGCTGAAGCAAAGTCCGGTAAGCACCAGCACCATCAGGCAGATACATATGGTTTTTTTCATAGGATTATCCCTCCGGATGTAGATGTATATTGTTTTCAGGTTCATTTTATTCCATTTGTATCCGGATATGAAGAAGTTTCCATTAACCGGAAATGAACGGAGTGTAAATTATTTACTGCGTTTGAGGATGTTCCGGATAAGCTGCTTTTCACTCCGGTTCATGCCCAGCAGGTAGATGCTGGCGCCATAGACGGCGGTAATCAACACACCCCAGACAATCAGCTCCAGCCAGCCGGTAATGTTTCCGAAGCACATGGCCACCACACCCACCACTACCGGCGGAATCAGGGACGGCAGGATGGACAGGATGCTTTTCCAAAAGCGGAGGATATCCAGCCCCACCTTTTTGTGGTAGTAGATGTTCATGAAGAGACCGGTGCCCAGCAGCAGAGTCACCGCCGTACCCAAGGCCGCGCCGGTTGCTCCGAATCGGCGAATCAGGGGGATGCTCAAAGCCACATTGCCCAGGGCGATGAACAGGTAGACCACCGATCGCGCTTTATGGAGATTCTTCGCCCGCTGAATTTCAATGCCCAGATGCTGAATCAGGGAAATCACCGCCGGACAAATCAGAAGCAGAGAGATTTGGTAGGATTCATCATACTCCATTCCGCCCCACAGACGGATGAAGGGGCGTCCCAGCGACACAAAGCCAATGAGAATCAACGCCAGCACAAAAAACTGGATACGCCCCACACGGACAAAAAGTCCGGTCAGCGCCGAATCTCCGTCCTTTTGCGCCACCATGGCATTGACCTTGGGGGTGAACACACCGGATACCGCCGTGGCAAAGTGGCGGAACATCAGATTGATGGTGCTGGCAACGCCGTAAACCGCCACCGCCACAGTACCCACCATCCGTCCCAGCAGGAATTTATCCACACTCCAGTTCAGCTGGTCGATGATTTGATTCAGAAAAATGAAGAAGGTGAAGGCCCACATCTCCTTCAGCAGCGACAGCCGGAAGCCGCGGAAGCATATCTGCATCCGGAGCTTTCCGAGGCAGAAACACATATTGATTACGAAAATCAGCATCGTCAGACCGGTGGTGACGCTGATCATCGCCACGGAGCCATAGCCCAGCACCAGCAAAGGCAGCGCAATCACCGGATTGAGCAGCTGCTGCAGAATCACCAGCAGCTTCTGAAACACAAACCGCTCCTGAGAGGTGATGTAGCAGTCGAATACGCTGTTGGGAAAGGTCATCACCAGATTGATGACCATGAGAATCATGAGGATACGGGCGGTGTCCATTTCCGCCGCGGTCAGGTTGCTGCCCAGAAGGGGCTTGATATTCCATACAAAGCAGCCGCCTGCCACCGCCGCCACCAACGCCATGACACTGAAAATCGTCACAAACATACCATTCAGGGAGGCGATGCCCTGCCGGTCCTCCTTTGCCTTGCAGCGGGCGTAAAACCGCATGTAGGCAGAGTTGAAGCCGAAATTCAGCAGATTCAGATAGGAAACCACAGACATCACCATGGTGTACAGTCCGTACTCCCCCTGTCCCACCAGACGGAGCATCACCGGTGTGTAAACCAGATTCACCAGAATCTGCACCAACTGCGCAGCGTAGGACAGCGCCGCGCCGATTTTTCTCTGATTACCCATTCAGTCCTCCCAAAGGTCGTAGGGGAAGGTATCCAGCAGCCTTTGACGCATGGTATCCAGCTCCGGCAGGGGCATAGGTTCCATTTTTATTGCCTGCTCCACGCTGTCGGCAATCCGTACATCATAGCGACCGGTGGAATGATACCAGTCGTAGAACTTAAAAAGGAAGGACTCCATGCCGCTGCGCAGCATCACCGCCGGAACGCCGTAGGCCTCCGCCATAATGATGCCGTGGAGGGAGGAGGAAATCACCTTCTCCGATGCGGCGATGGTGTCAATGAAGCTTTGGTAGTCGTCGGTGCGGATGCTCAGCAGGTTACAGCCCTCCGGCAGCTCCGGCGCATCCTGCTGATAATGGCAGACCACCGTCACCGGATATTTTTTCTCCGTGGAGGAGGGCTGGCAAATCAGGGGCATCAGAACGCCCGGATCGCCATAGACCTCCGGACAGTCGTAGCCGTTGCACATCAGCAGCTGACGGGTCCATGGACCACGGACGGCACGAATGTCATATTTACGGTAAAACCGCTGGTTGCTCAGAGAGATGCATCGCTGGGGCCCCAGCACACCACTGCCCCACACCACCGCATCAAATTTCTCGATGGCAAGAACGGAACCGATTTCCAGAAGATGACAGCTTTTTTTGACGGGTGTATCCTCTGTCAGACCCTTTCGTGCCAGCATCCACCGGTGAATCACCGGTGCCAGCGTATCGCCGTAGTTCACCGCGCCCTGCCAGTATTCCAGATTGACGCGCCGGGGCAGTACCTTCTGCTGCTGCATCCCGTAATGGTTCCGCCGCAGAATCGATATCAGCTGTTTGATCATTTTTATCTCCTTTTCGGGTCTGTGAGCCGGTGTTTCAGGGTCAGCAGACCGATAAAGCCGTTGAAAATCCCTCTGCCCATCCGGAATACCTTTACCAGTCGGGCATAGGTGGGGGTCAGTCTGGAAAGGGCCTCGTGGTTGAAGCTGGCATCCAGCTTTACACGGACACGGCGGTAGTTTTCTGCGGTCAGGAGCTTCGCCTCGCTGAGCTGTCGGGCAAGAGTAATGTTGCCGTACAGCGCCGTCCGCTGCGCCCAGGCCAGCTGATTTGGACAATGGCGCTCCATGTTGGAAAGCATCCGGTCACAGGCGATTTGTACACTCCATGCCGACTCCTTGAACCGGTTCATAGCAGAAGAAGTGGATTGGATGTAGTGATATTTGGTCACATCCTGCTGAACCACAAGACGGCTGTCCAGCAGCACATCCCACAGGAAGGTCATGTCCTCCAGAATGGTGATGTCCGCCGGAAGCTGCTTGTTGCCAATTACCGCTCTGGAAAACAGCTTGTCCCACAGATGACCGGCGAAACGAACGCCCTGATGCATCTGCACTACGGCTTCCATTGCGGTGTAGGTGTGAATCTCATGGCTGTGCCGGGGTGGTGCCGCCGTGGCAGGCGTATCCCGATAGAAGGAGCATACCGCCACATCCGCTTTGTGAGCGGTCATCAGCTCCAGCAGAAAGGCGTACATGTCCGAATCGACCCAGTCATCGGCATCGCAAAAGCCGATATAGTCGCCGGTGGCGGCAGCCAGTCCTGCGTTACGGGCGGCGGACACGCCGGAATTTTGTTGATAAAGATAACGGAAACGACTGTCCGCTTTCTCAAAGCGCTTACAAATTTTGCGGCTGCCATCGGTGGAGCCGTCGTCAACCATCAGCACCTCAAGGTCGGAATAAGTCTGATTCTGAAGAGAAGTCAGGCATTGCTCCAGAGCTTTCTCCCCATTATAAACAGGAATGATAATGGATATCATAACATTTCTCCGAAATATCAGACAGGAACCGGCGGTAGTTACTCACCGCATCGTATTCCCGCTGGAATTTTTCACGGGCACCGGAACGGAAACTCTGATAGACCTCCTCCGGCATATCCATAATCTGCCGGATTCGATTCACCAGTTCTTCATCGGTGAAATCTTTGGACAGCAGGAAACCGCTTTTTCTCTCCTCCACCAGCTCGGCAGTACCGCCGACGGCAGTGGCGATGACCGGAATGTGAAAGCTCATGGCCTCCATAATGGACACCGGCACGCCCTCCGTTTCGCTGATGTTGACAAACACATGAAAAGGTTGCTGTGCGTACAGTTCATAGATTCTGGCGTTGGGTACCGTGTCGGTAAACACCGCCGTTACGTTTTCGGGGAGCTTTTCTGCCGCATATCGTTCCAGCGCTTGCTGACATTCACCGCCGCCGATGTGGGTCCAATGGATGGGACGGTCGGTAATCAGGCGCAGTGCATCCACCAGCCGGTTCAGCCGTTTCAGCGCAACGGTTCGGGAGCAGGTGACAATACGCAATACATCCCGGTTCGTGGTGGGATTGTGGGTCTGATGGTCCAGCGCCCCCAATCGGTGGATGCTGACCTTGCCCAAATCGCCGTAGCGCGCTTCCAGATACCGTTTGCCGTCCTCACAGATTACCGCGACCTCGCTGAGCCGGTGGTACAGCTGCTCATGAAAGGGCAGGCAAGCACCTTCCCCTTGCCGCTCCATATAAACATCAAAGCCATGGGCCCGGGAAATGGAATACAGACGGTTTCCCAGCTTTTGATTCAGTCGCACCGCTGCATAGGCCGGAATGAACATCCAGTAGCTGTAGAGCACCGCCTGATCAAATTCAGGGTGCTTTTTCAGCCAGCGGTGGACTTTGGCAGCCTGATTGTTGGCGCACATGGCGTACATCAAAAGGGAACAAAGCCTTCCGGGGGTAAAGCTGCCGCTGAAAATCAGACGTTTCAGATCCTTGTAAAACATTTTATCCGTCAGCATACGCATCATGCCGGACAGCATTGAGGGCAGATGTCTGGACCGGGTGTAATCCGGCAGAACCTCAATGGTGGAATCGTCAATGTTTCTGGTTGGTTTCTCGCCTTTTTTGCGGAGTGTAACAAGGAGAACCTTGTCGAAGTATTCCTTGTACAGGGGAGTTTCAATTTCCAGAAACGGCTCACTGTCGCCGTAAGGAAACCCCTTGGCGAATAGGATTAATAGTTTCATTTATGTAAACACCATTCTGCTTAATGTATAGTAGCTGTCATAGAATACCTTTAGCATACAAATGATAATCACCATCATAACAAAAGTAAGAATATAGGAGTGCTGGCGGATAAGCTTTTTATCATTGTATTCCCCGAAGTAAATCTTGCACAGCATGGGAATATTCAGTGCACCCATGATATATCCTTGCCGCAGTGCAAAGTCCCGGTGCACAACACTGCCCAGCATGGCAAAACCCAAGATGTAGTATAGATTCTCGAACTTCCTGTGCTTTGCAGAAAGCGGTTCGATATATCGGTGGCTCTTGAGATACCAGTAGCAAAATCCAATCATGATAAACAACACACTATTGGCAATCATCTCAGGTCGATCGCTACCATAGGCTGAATTTTTGTACTCATCCAACCGCCCGGCAATTGTTTGAAAAAAAGAAAGCTGAATACTGCTGAAGAATTCCATCAACCCGAAAATAAAGGGCACAACAAACAATGCTGCGCATCGTATCAATCTCTGTTGCCGTAATCCGCACAGCAATACGGCTGGTAGGAGAATCAACACCATCGGGTGCGTCGTGCAGGCACAAAAATAAAGGATGATGGCCAGAATCCGGTGTTTTCTGAGGTAGAAAAACAGATACAATCCCAGTATCGACATGGAAACGGCCATTGTATTTCGTACGCCCGAAAATACATAAGGCATCTGCATGCCCGTGAAAATCATGGCGATACATAGGAGCAAGCCTTTAGAGGAATAACCCTCATGCTGAAAATACGAAATCAAAACGCCCAGCATTGTCGAAAAAACGACAAATACCGATATGAACGACAGCCATCGGTTATTACCCAGCTGCGACACAATATAGCATAGTGCATTAAACGTATACAATCCGGAGTAGTTTGATTCGGTACCTAGAAATACCTTTTCTTTAAACGTACCATCCCGCATTGAATCGATGTTCTTGTAAAGTCGATACAGGTCAAAATTCGGACTTGGAGTGAAACAATATCCCCAAACCGCCACACTGACTGCAACCAAAAATGCCAACCAATAATAGTTGGGTGTTACGCGGAGTGTTCTGAGCATACAGCAAAAAAGAAACACCGCACTCAGAACCAAGGTTGAGGTAGAAAGATATTTAATTAGTTCCATCATAGTCATCTTACCTCTTGGTTGGATTTCATCAAAGGATGTTTTGAATTACTGTAAAAATCCCTTGTACAGAAAAAAGATTCTGTCAGGGTAGATGGGTCTTTATTTCAGTGCGTCAAGCACCGGTGCGAGGGTTTGGGGCATACCGCTTTTGGATTCGATGTAGGTGCGGATTTCCTGAGCCACGGCTTGGCGGCTTTTGCCGCTGAAGCACCGGTCGTGGAAATCCACCACCGTCTGCATATCCACCGGCGTTTCGTCCGCAGGAACTTGCAATAAATATGGAAAATCCTTGCCGATGATGTCGATTTGGCAGGAATTAATCATAGGGATGCCTTTGGCGCCGTACTCACGGCTCTTCAAGGAGCTGAGGACATGGATGCCGCTGCGGTGCCGTCCCAGAGAGTCGATACCCAGAGCGCAGCGCTCATACAGCGCATCCAGCGGCGCTCCGGACATAGCGCCCTCCATGACCACCCGACTGCCCAATTCCTGAGCAATGGACTGATATTTTCCGAACTCCCGTCCGTTGCCCACCAGATGCAGGACGATTTCACGCTGACCGCCGTCTTGATAATACCGCTTCATGCCCTCCAGAAACCGCTCGTAGCCGTGCCACTCCCGCATGGAGGAAACGGCAATGATGTGGATGGCATCCCCGGACAGCTCCTCCTCCACCATGGACATGGTGGAAAAGTCAAAGCCGTTGGGAACCGTCAGCACTGGAATGTTGAAAATCCGGTCCTGACCGCCGTAAAAGGTCACGATTCTATCCACATAATGGTGGAGCTTTTTGCGGTAGATTTTATCCACCGCCAGCTTCACACGGGACAGCAGCATGGCCTTGTTCTCATCGTCGTAGGGGTAGGTGGGCAGCTCCAGCAGAATTTTCGGGCAGACCCTGCGGAGCTTTTTCAACAGACCCAGAAAGCCCGGATCTGTAAAATCAAACCGGATATAGCAGGCATCGAAGGACTTCCCTTTCAGATAGCTGCCGATATCGCCCAGCTGATGGCCCTTGTCCAGCACACTGCGGGCATAGCGGTTCCCGATTTTCGCCTTGCGGGATTTTACAATCTGACAGACCGCTCCCTGACGGAGAATCACCGTTTCGGCAGCCTTTCTCTGAATCAAATCCACCTGCCAGCCGGCTTCCTCAAATACACGACATTGGGCAAGAATCTTGGCTTTTACGCCAAAAAGCTGGTTTTCTATATCATTAAATGCAATATATAGCAGTTTTTTCACAATTACCCTCTTCAAATCGTCATATGAATGATTGTTTAGCGGTATAAATTTGCACTGCACGAATCTTGGCTCCCTTAGTGAGGGGGCCACGGGATAGTGCTTTCTTACATCGCTAAACGATAATTTACGTTTTCATTCGCTCTGTGATTCGTGGTGCTTCGACAGGTAAAACGCCTGCAGCCACGGGGCTGTGGTATGGATATCGTAGCCCTGCGCTACAATGCGGTCGTAGGTATCCTGCCGGAGCTGAGAGCCGGCATTCGCCAGCCGCTTTGCCCACAAAGCAGGGTCATGGGGCACATATTCCACCATACCCAGAGCGTTCATCTCATCCGTCAGGCCCTCGGTGACAACGCAGTATAACCCCGCCGCCTGCGCCTCAATTGCAGTGACGGGCATCCCCTCAAACAGAGAGGGCAGCGCAAACACATCCGCCGCCTGCAAAATATCCGGCACATCGGTCCGCATCCCCAGAAAACGGGCAAAGGACTCCAGTCCGTACTGCTGAACCTTTGCCTTCACATCGTCCTCACAGGGACCCTCGCCGGCAAAGACCATCACCACATCCTCCCGAACCTTCACCAGCTCCTGAAGCACATCTATCAGGAACGTCTGGTTCTTTTCAGGGCGGAACCGGGCGACGCACACCACCGTCAGCCGGTCTCCCAGCTCCAGCTCCTGCCGCATTTTCTCCCGGATTTCCCTGTTATAGCGAAACCGCGCCGCATCCACCGCATTGGCGAGAATCTGCACCTTGCCGGCATCGATCAACTTTTGGGGATACAACCAGCTTTTCGCTCCCTCAGAGCATGCAAAAAAGTCGGTGCCGTGACGATAAACCGGCTTTTGAAGCAAATTGGTCACGATGCCAAGCAGACCTGCCTTGCCCTTGGTGCTGTGGCTGTGGGCAATCCGGCAGGTGACGCCGTTCTTTTTGGCGATGGGCATATACAGGCTGGCGGTGTTGGTCATGTGGCCGTGAATCACACGGTATTCCTGATGCTCCCTGAAAAATTTCCGCAGAGCTTTCAGGTAGGCGAACAGACGCCAGTAATAGACATGGTTTTCATCCTTCAGGGCGGGCATCTCGTAGATTCTGCCGCCCATGGCACGAATCTCCTCATTGTAGACCGCCTCCCGTCCGTAGTGGGCGAGGAAATCAAACTGGACCTTTTCACGGTCAATGTTGCGGTACAGATTCATAATCATAGTCTCAATACCGCCACGGTCCATCCGCCCCACGATTTGAAGGACTCTGATTGGCTCCTGTTTCATTGGGAACCCTCCCGTTTCCAAAACTGAAAAGATAATCCGGTGACATAAATTATCGGTTACACCGTTACTTCATAGCGAATTCTTTTTCCTCCACCTTGGCGGCGGTGGTTTGTCCCTCGGCGATGCCGCTGGTGCTTTCCTTCATGAACAGCACCTTCACCGTGGCGAACATCAGCTTGATATCCTCCAGCAGGGACATTTTATTTATGTACATCAAATCCATGCGGAGCTTGTCGTAGGGGTCGGAATTGTACTTGCCGTAGACCTGCGCCAGACCGGTCAGACCGGCCTTTGCCTGCAGGCGCAGGTTGAAGGCAGGCAGAATCTGGTCGTACTGCTGCGCAATCTCCGGACGCTCGGGACGGGGACCCACGATGGTCATGTCACCTCTGAGGATGTTGAACAGCTGGGGCAGCTCGTCAATCCGGCAGGCACGAATCAGCTTGCCCACCGGCGTAATCCGGTCGTCATTTTCGGCGGCAAGACGAGCAACGCCGTCCTTCTCCGCATCCACACGCATGGAACGGAATTTCAAAATCTTGAAGTGCTTGCCATCCTTGGTCAGGCGGACCTGCTTATACAGCACCGGACCTCTGTCGGACAGCTTGATGGCAATGGCAGTAATCAGCATAACAGGGCTGAACACAATAATGCCCAGCAGGGATGCAACGATGTCAATCAGCCGCTTTATCGCCAGATACTCGATGGAGGGCGCGGAGCGCATAATCCGAAACACCGGTGCGCTGAACAGCTCCAGATGGCTGGAGCCCTGCATCAGCACATCACCCACATGGGGCGCTACATAGCAGCGGATACCGGTCTCCACGCAATACTTTGCGATGCCGTTGCGCAAGGTGGCATGGATGCCGCTGACGAACACCGCCTCCGCTCCCTCCATTTCGGGAATCAGGGCGTGGATATCGTCCATTGGGTCACAAATCTGCTTGACCACACGGAATTTCCGGTCGAATTCTGTCAGCTCGTCCAGCCGGTGGAGGGCTTCTTCATCGCTGTAAATCACCACCGTCCGGCGGGGCTTGAACATCCGGAAGTACATCCAGTTCACCAGCAGGCTCCAGATGCAGTTCATCACCGCCTGAACCGCCACCAGTCCCAGCAGAGGCAACGGATTCAACAACGACAGCTGGTTGATTACCAGCAGCACATACATGATTCCGGCGCTGAGGAAAACGGCAAGGGTCTGGGAATAGACCAGCATGCGGATGCGGGCAAGTCCTACATTATAGGAGCTGTATGCCCGCAGCAGGAACAGCACAAGCACCGCGTATATGATGACCATTGTGCTGTGGCGCAGGGCGGCAAGGTCCAGCCCTTTGGCACCGTATACATAATAGTAATAGTACACCGCGAACAGAAACACTGTCAGGGTGAAGTGCAGCAGCTTACTGCCGCGGAATATTGCTCTTTTCAGGGATTCTCTCATTTTTCTCTTCCTCTGTGGCGTTATAATCCCAAACGGTTCAGCAGGCTTGCGGCCTGTTGCCGCTGCTGTTCGGTCAGACCGGCGGCGCTGCGACGGCTCTGTCTGCGGCGACGGGCTTTTTCGCCGAAGATCAGCGAGCCCCAGCGCCGGAGCTGACACACCGGCAGCAGCCAGCGATGCCGTTTCAGGACTGGATAGCTGTATTCCAGTTCCCTTGCGGAAACGAGTATTCTGGATTTATCCGGGGCAGGCATTCTGCCCAGCAGATGCTGGTTTTCATCGGTGCCGAAAACACCGCCCCGCAGGATATATTCGTGGATTTCCAGCACGGTACGGTCCGGCTCTTCGCCGCCGAACCAGTAGGCTGCCAATCTGCGCATGGCATTGGCGAAGGTCAGCAGTCCGCATTGCTCCAGAAGGTTGGCAGGACAGACCATACCCCTTTGCTCCATCAGCCGCAAGTCCAGCACCGGACGGATACCGCAGCCGCCGTGGAGAAAGTGCTTCGCCATGTGGGCGATGTGGTACAGGTAAAAGTAGTCCTCGTCCATCCGGTTGTCCTGACAATGGTCCCAAACCTTCTCCAGCACCGGATTCCCCTCAATCAGGGTATGGTGCAGCTCCACACGGACGCCGTCACTGGAAATGAAGGACAGATCGTGGGCGGACATGGCTTTCGGTCGGTATTGGAGGGTGTCCTCCAAAATCTTCGCTGCCCTTTCCATATCCTCAGGATGGAGAAGAAGGTCCATATCGCAGCTGGTTCGCATCCACGGTTCGGGGTAAAAGTCCCGCAAAACCAGCCCTTTCAGGGGGATAAACTGAACATTTTCCTGCTCAAAGCAGGTGCGTAGTTCTTCATAGGCGTGGAGATACCGCTCGCTGCGGTAGTGGGCCTCTATGAGCCGCTCCTGAAAGCCGCCGGCTATGGCGGCACCGCTCTCCAGCGCGTCACCGATCAGGTGCGCCAGCTCATGCCGTTGGGCCAGCCGGTACAGTCCGGAGATGTTGGACACAGAGACTGCCGCCGCGCCGAATATCCGCTGCCGAATCAGCCCGAACAGCAATGCTTCTGTTGCATCCAAGGTCCACCCCTCCTGTAAATTGAATTAGAGTTGCAAGGTATTGCGTGTCAGCACCACCGAATCAGAATCGGGGCGACATTCCAGCAGATACACAGGAACCTGCTGAATCAGCCGATCCACGGTGTCCAGCCCGCGAAGATAGCAGGTTTCATCCCACCGGGGCAGGAAAATATGAGGCAGGAAATATTCCATGCACTCCAGATCTGTCAGCCGGCGAATCCGGTTTTCCCGGGATTGGCGCAGCGCCACAATGCCCCGCAAGGGGACACGCCGGTTCAGGCAATAAGGGGATGATCCCTTCCACGGCAGACCGTAGCCGTATACATCGTAGTTACGGCAGCGCAGCAGAACCTTGTCGCCGTTGATGATTTCCGCTCCCCACCGCTGCCAAAGCTCCGCCTGTGTGGTCTTGCCTATGCCGGATGGACCGGTAAACAGCACACCGCTGCCCTCACAATCCACCAGCGCGCCATGAATCAGCAGTCCGTCAAAGGCGGCAAAGCGGGCGCAAATCGCCGCCAGCGCCAAAGCACCCTCAGGGTCGGCGCTGTGGGTGAACACCCGTGACCAGTCGGCGTTGGCGGACAGCATGCCGCCGGTGCCATTGGCGAGAAAATGTGCCGCTTCGGCACGACACCAGCCAATGCCGTGGGCAAATTCCATGCCGTCGCCGCAAAATTCCATCACCGGCTCTGCCTGACCCTGAAAGCCATGGAGGCAGGAGGGCGGATTGGTCCAGCGGATGCCCAGCTCTCCCAGAACGAAATTCTCAGGTGTAGCTGGCATATTTGAAGCAGTTGAAGTAGGCCTGGAAGCCGTTGGGGTAGTTGCCGGAGGCAACCTCCCGGTTCAGCTCCTCGTAGTAATCCATGAAGGGCGCGTTGTCGCCGACCGTGACCGGAATCAGGTCGGTGTATTTGCCGCGGCAGGGCTCGGTGCCAAAGGTGAATTTGATTAGGGCGTTGGCGGTGACGATATCGGTGCCGTTCCAAATCTTGTCGGAGGCGGCAATGTTCTCCTTCAAATCAATGGAAAACAGCCGACTTTCGGGGGCAATATAAGGTTTTTTCATGATTCATTCCTCCGTTTTTGGTATATTTCAAACAGGCACTGTGCCGTGCGGCACAGGTCCGGATCGATTCGTTGGGGGTGTCCGCTTTCGGCGCAGAGCAGACCGGGACAACGCTGACAAAAGGCGCTCCACCGGCAATCGCCGCACTCCGGCGGGCTTTGCACCTCATCGATGGCTGACATCAGGGCGTTCCAGTCCGAGGACAGGTTGCCGCTCCATGGCACAGCGGGGGTGGTAAGGAAGGTGCAAATCTGCAGTTTACCCTCCCATGTGACCCACAGGGAGCAGCCGCAGGACATGCACCACGCAAAGGGAGATTCCAGCGGCGGAAACTGGCTTTTTTCCAGCTCCGCCAATGTCAGCTCATGGGCAAACTCCTCAAAGGCAAAGCGGGAGCTTTCCGCCGTATTCACCGCACCCCGTGAGGACTTGACCACGGAAAGGGTATGCTGCATGGGGACGCCCCTCTGACGGGCAAAGCGGTAGATTTCCTGCAAATCGCAGGCGTTTTCACGGACGATGGTAGCGGTCATGTTCACAGGCACACCTGCCTCCTGCAGCCGCTCCACCGCCTGACAGACACGGCTGAAGCCATCGGCGCAGCCGCAGGTCCGCAGATAGGTTTCGTCGCTGGTGCCGTAGAGGGTCAGCTTCACGCAGTAGGGCATACCATAGCGACGGAATTTTTCCATCACGGCATCGTCAATCAGGTATCCGTTGGACAGCAGGGTAATCAGGAAACCCATCCGGTTCAGCTCGGCGTAAATCTCCCAGAATTGGGGATGCAGCAAAGCTTCGCCGCCGGTGAGGGTCAGATTCAGAGTGCCCATTTCTCTGGCCTGTCGGGCAATTTCCAGCCATTGACTGCCGGACAGCAGCCGCTCATCCGGCGTTTGCCGGACATAGCACATGACGCAGCGGAAATTACACAGAGGGGTCAGCTCAAGTGTCAGATTCAACGGCACACGGTTTTCCTTTGCCCAGGCCGCCAGCTGGCTTTGATAGTGGGGGGACAGTCCGCTGCAATCGTTCATTCCAGCGCTCCCTGTTCCCGAAGGCCCTGCAAAAAGGCTTCCACGTCTGCCCTCGCCCGTTCCGGCGTGACCTCGTACTGCTCCAGCAGCAGATTGGTCAGGGTTTCCGGCTCCGCGCCCCCAACCAGCGCCTGCCACAGCAGCGCGCCACTTTCAGTGAGGGCAATCATTCCGTGAAACCCGGAGGTCCGCTTTCCCACAGGCACCGCCATCATCTGGGAGCCGATTTTCCGGACAACAAAGCCGTCCTTTACCTTATATATCATTGGAGCTCGCCCTCCTTTTGTTTGTGAGAGGTGGTGAAAATTATCGTTTAGCGGTTTAATCCGGATTATATTGTAGGGGAGGGTCTTGACCCTCCCGCAACCTAATGGCTTTTGAGATGTTGCAAACTGTGCTGAAAACGTACCTGTTTGCATAGTATTAACAGCTCAGAAGTTG
>JAZSEN010000015.1:0-23484 GCA_045531675.1 Faecousia sp. | reverse complement strand
TTACAGCCTGGGTGCATACTGCAAGACCCTGGCCGGAAACGGCAACGCCTTCGGTGCTGCCACCGCAGTCTACGGCTACTACGCCAAGGCTTACTTCGCAAGCTAATTCCATACAAAAAATCGCCACGGGTCACCCCGTGGCGAGTTTTTATTACATCTTACCAACCCAGAGTCTGGTCAATGAACTGTGCGATTTGACCTTTGGAACCGGGCCCGACGATGGAACCCAACGCTTGACCCTTGCGGTACAGTACCAGTGTGGGAATGACTTCAATCTGCTCTTTGCGGGCAAGCTCGGGGACATCGTCGATGTTGACCTTACCCACAATCAGCGACCCTTCATACTGCTCTGCGATTTTCTCCAGAGCAGGTGCGATTCGCCGGCAGTAGCTGCACCAGGGAGCCCAATAGTCCACCAGAACCGGCAAATCCCCCTCTGCGGTGTATTTATTAAACAGTTCCAGATTCAATTCTTTCATATCAAAAGCTCCTTTCTTTTTTCTTCATTATATCCATCAGACATGAAAATTACCGTGACAATATCACAAAAATAAACCGGTGCGGTTAGCGCACCGGTTTCATTATCAGCCTTCGGAGAATTGGTCCTTACCAACGCCGCAGAGGGGACATTCGAAATCCTCGGGGATGTCCTCCCATTTGGTACCGGGAGCAATGCCGGCCTCGGGGTAACCTGCTTCCTCATCGTATTCCCAGCCACAGATATCGCAAACATATTTCATAATTCATTACCTCCATGTAATTAAGTTATCCGGATGATATCATAATATCCATCCAACTTCTGTGACTATATCACCAATTGACATCTTTGTCAAAAGAATATATACTTTATTCAAGTAAAGCTGTGTGGGAAATTATCGTTTAGCGGTGCTTACTTCGCTAAACAATCATTTACCACAAGAATCGGGGGATGAAAAAATGTCATTGCCGGAGTATTTTCCCATATGGAACAAGCTGACTGCCGCGCAGCAGGAACGGATAGCATCTGTGGCGGAGCTGCACCGGGTAAAGGGCGGCACGCTCATTCACGATGGCGGCGCCGACTGCCTGGGCCTTTTGCTGGTTCGCAGTGGTCAGCTGCGGGCGTACCTGCTGTCCGAGGAGGGGCGTGAGCTGACCATCTGCCGGTTTTTTGAGATGGATATTTGTCTGTTTTCAGCCTCCTGCGTCATGCCCAATATGCAGTTCGATATTATGGTTGAGGTGGAGAAGGATGCGGAAATCTGGGTGATTCCCGCTTGCCTGTATAAGAATCTGATGGATGAGTCCATCGCCCTGTCCAATTATGCTCACGACCTGATCACCAGTCATTTTTCCGATGTGATGTGGCTGATGGAGCAGGTGCTTTGGAAGAGCTTTGACAAGCGCCTTGCGGCATTTTTGCTGGAGGAATCGGCGGTGGAGGAGTCCGATGTGCTTCGCGTTACCCATGAAAAAATCGCCAACCACATGGGTACTGCCCGTGAGGTGGTGACCCGAATGCTCCGTTACTTCCAGAACGAGGGACTGGTGCGGCTGACCCGTGGCACCGTGGAGTTAGCAGACCGGAATGGTTTGCAGAGGATTAGCCAATGAGTAGATTCCAGATTCGACAGGTCCCCACGGGACTGAAATTTGACCTGAAAGCCACCAACGGGCAGACGATTGCCACCTCGGAGGTATACACCACCAGAGCCAGCTGCCAGCGTGGCATCGAAAGCATCCGGAAAAATGCGGCGGCCCCTGTGGAGGATCAGACAGCGCCTGCTGGCAAATTCAGCAATCCGAAATTCGAGCTATACAGGGATAAAGCCGGCTTTTTCCGGTTCCGGCTGAAATCTACCAACGGTCGGGTGATTGCTGTTTCCGAGCCCTATACCACCAAGGCCAGCTGTCTGGGCGGTATCGAAAGTGTCAAGCGAAACGCCCCGCAAGCCGAAATTGAAGAATAGCCAGTTGGCGGGAGGGATTTCCTTCCGCCATTGCTGCTATATTGCGCCAAATGTTCTGATAGGCGTCAATAATGTTTATAAAAACGGCAATCTTTTTGCTTCTGGGGAAATTAGTGCTAGACGATCTGGGTGAAATGTTATATAATAGAATATCAGAATAGCGGAAATATGACTTAATGAGTCCTGCTTAGCGAATAATGGCGTTTTTACCGAGTCAATTGTGGCAGTTCCCGACGAATGAGGTGCCTGTACATGTATGAAAAAGTAATCAAAAGAATTATAGATATCATCCTTTCTCTGATTGCGCTGGCGGTTTTGTCACCTGTGCTGCTGGTTCTGGCGGTGGTGGGCGCAATCATTATGAAGGGTAACCCCTTCTTCACTCAGGTTCGTCCGGGCAAGGGGGAAAAGCTCTTCAAGATGATTAAGTTCCGCTCCATGACCTGCGAGAAGGACGCGAAAGGTCAGCTTCTGCCGGATGAACACCGGCTGACCGGTTATGGCAGATTCCTGCGCAACAGCTCTCTGGATGAGCTTCCAGAGCTGCTGAACATCCTGAAGGGCGACATGTCCATTGTTGGTCCCCGTCCGCAGCTGGTTCGTGATATGGTGTTCATGACACCGGAGCAGCGCCGCCGTCATACGGTCCGTCAGGGTCTGACGGGATTGGCACAGGTCAACGGCAGAAATAACATGACCTGGGAAAGAAAGTTCGAATACGATCTGGAATACATAGAAAATGTCACATTTTGGGGTGATGTAAAGATTGTTTTCCAGACTGTAGGTAAGGTGTTCGAGGCGGAGGGTGTCAGCACCGACGGCATGGATACTGCCGAGGATTTGGGCGACTGGCTCCTGCGCAGTGGTAAAATCACCCAAAGCGAATATGACGCGAAACAGGCGGAAGCGGAGAATCTGCTGCCCCTGTAAACCATATGAAAGGAGGGCAACGGCATGGCTGACAATCTGAAATTCTCGGTTTCCATGAACGTCTATCATGGCGATGACCCTCAGTGGTTCCGTGAAGCGGTGGACAGCGTCCTGAACCAGACGGTGGTTCCTGATGAAATCGTGGTGGTTGTGGACGGTCCGGTGCCGCCGGAACTGGAGGAAGTTATTTCCGCCTGCGAAGGACAGTCGCCCTTTGTAATCGTCCGGCTTCCTGAGAACACCGGACATGGCAATGCCCGCAGAATCGGAATGGAAAAGTGCAGCCATGAGCTGGTAGCCATTATGGATTCCGACGATTTGTGTCTGCCGGACCGGTTTGAAAAGCAACTGGCAGTTTTCCGTAATCAGCCGAATGTGTCTGCTGTGGGCGGACAAATTGCGGAATTTCTGGATACCACTGATAATGTAGTCGGTATCCGTGCGGTTCCTCTGACCAACGGGGAGATTCGGGAATACATCAAGACCCGCTGCCCTATGAATCAGGTGACGGTGATGTTGAAAAAAGCCGACATTCAGGCAGTGGGCGGTTTTCTGGACTGGTTCTGCAACGAGGACTACTACCTGTGGCTGCGGATGTATCTGGCGGACATGGAATTCGCCAACGTGCCGGATATTCTGGTCAACGTTCGCGTGGGCAGGGATATGTACAAGCGCCGCGGCGGCACGGCCTACTTCAAGAGCGAGTACCGCCTGCAGAAATATATGCGCCGCAAGAAAATCATTGGCTATGGCACTTATGTAATGAATGTGGCGAAGCGGCTGATTCTGCAGCTGCTGATGCCCAACTGGATGCGTGCCATCGTATACCGCAAACTTGCCAGACAGTGAGAATGCCATGGAAAGACTTGATATTTCGGACATCAAAAAATGCAGCTTTCAGGTGCTGTGCGCCCTGAAAAAGGTTTGCGAGGATAATGATTTGTCCTACAGCCTGACCGGCGGCACTCTTTTGGGCGCGGTGCGGCATCAGGGCTTCATTCCGTGGGATGATGATATTGACATCATGATGCCCCGCCCTGACTACGACCGGCTGATCCGGATTGTAGGGGAGGGGGATTATGGCTTTGACCTGCGCTGCGCCGAGCTGGACGGCATGGACTACTGGTACTCCATGGCCAAGGCCTGCTGCCGCGGCACGGTTCTTCATGAAAGCGGCACCCATGAAAGTCCTGTGAGCCTTGGCGTTTATGTGGATATTTTCCCCGTGGACGGCGCGGGAGATTCCCTTCGGGGTGCCAAGCTGCGGACCATGTGCTTTCAGTTCCTCCACGGTCTGAAAATCACCTCCAACTGGACAAAGTACCACCGCTCCAAGCTGCGTGGGTGGTACTATGAACCTTTCCGCTATGTGTGCTATCTGCTCAGCCGGATGCTGGGACGGAAGCGAATCGACCGCTGGATGGACCGGTTCCTGCGGAAAAAGGACTACCGCAAGAGTGCCTACGCCGGACGGCTGGTGGGCGATTTCGGCTCTCGGGAGATTATGGCGAAGGATTTATTTGAGAACAAGACCACCTTGACCTTCGAGGGAGAGCGGTTTTCCGCGGTGGCGGATTACGATGGATTCCTGACCGCCCTTTACGGCGACTATATGACCCTGCCGCCCAAGGAAAAGCAGGTGACCCATCACGAATTTGAAGCATATCGGGTGAACGCATGAAGGTACTGATTGTAAGCCATCTTCCGGTGGCGACCCAGAACAATATGGGCAAAACCTTCCTGTCGCTGTTTTCGCAGTTTGACCGGCAGGAGCTTTGCCAGCTTTACATATACCCTGCCATACCGGACGTGGACCGGTGCGCCGGCTACTATCGGGTGACGGACAAGGAGATTTTGCGCTCTCTGCTGACCCTGAAGCACCCCGGCGGCGCGCTGGACCACACCCTGATTCAAGCCAGTCAGGGTCTGTACGAGGATCCGGAGGACGAGGGCTTTTACCGCAACACCAAAAATAAATCGCCGGTGCGACGGATGCTTCGGGATGGAATGTGGGCCATGTCCCGCTGGTACAGCGCAGAGCTGGACCGCTGGCTGGACAGGGAGAAACCCACCTGCATCTTTCTGGCTCCGGGACCGGCGAAATTCATATATGATGTGGCGCTGAAAATCTCCAAAAAGCGCCAGATTCCCATTGTCACTTATGTCTGTGACGAATACTATTTTGTGGAGCGCCCCAAGGGACTGCTGGCACGGCTGCGGCTGAAGAGTCTGCAAAGGAAAATCCGCCAGACCTTGCGCTGCAGCGCCCATCTGGTGGTGATTTGCGACGAGCTGAAGCAGGAGTATTCCGCCCACTTCGGCATTGATACCACCACCCTTATGACCGGTACTGCCTATCCCATTGCCGGGAAACCTCTACCGGTGGAGCCTCAGTCCATCAGTTATTTCGGCAATATCCGCTGCAACCGCTACCGTTCCCTTGCTCAAATCGGACAGGCGCTGGATGCAATCAACGCTGCCGACGGCACTGCCTACCGTCTGAAAATCTACACCTCTGAGAAGGATGCCACCATCCTGTCTGCCTTTGACGGGATTATGTCCGTGGAGCTGTGCGGTTTTGTTACCGGCGAGGCCTTCAACGAAGCCTTTTCAGCGGCGGAGCTGCTGCTCCATACCGAAGCCTTTGACGAAGCCAGCATCGATGCGGTGCGCCATTCCGTGTCCACCAAAATTGCGGACAGCCTTGCCTGTGGAAAGCCTTTGCTGGCTTACGGACCGGCGGCGGTGGCATCTATGGGACATCTGCTGCGCAACCGCTGCGCCCTGACCGCCACCGATCCCTCCCAGCTGGAAGCTATGCTGCGGACTGCCTTCACCGATGCCGCTGCCCGTCATCAGGCGGTGGAGCAGGCTCTGGTCGTGGCACACCGCTGCCACGACAGCGGCCAAACCGGTCAGCGGATGCGTTCCGTCATAGAAGGAGCGCAGCAGTTATGAAAATTCTGCAGGTCAATAACGTATATGGCGAAAAAAGCACCGGCAAGCTGACCCGCCAGCTCCATGAAGGACTGCTGGCAAGGGGACATGAGTCGCTGGTGGTGTTCGGACGGGGAACCGCCAAACCGGAGCAAAATGTGATTCGCCTGTGTTCGGAAGGGTACGGCAAGGTCAATGCCCTTCTGTCCCGAGTCACCGGCATGCCCTATGGCGGCTGCCATTTTTCCACCGCCCGTCTGAAGAAAATCATCCGGCGGGAGCAGCCGGATATCGTGCATTTGCAATGCATCAACGGCAATTTCGTCAATATCTACCGCCTGATTCGCTGGCTTAACTGCCGGCAGATCCGCACGGTGGTTTCTCTCCACGCCGAGTTTATGTACACTGCCAACTGCGGTCACGCCTTTGGATGCAACCAATGGAAGCAGGGGTGCAGCCGTTGTCCTGATCCGAAAAAAGCCAACCATAGTTGGTTTTTCGACCGGACCGGCAGATCCTGGCGGCGGATGCAAGCCGCTTTTTCCGGTTTCGGTGAGAACTGTATTCTTTGCCCCGTATCCCCGTGGACGGCAGAGCGGGCCGCACAGGGGGATATCCTGAAGGGTCTACGCAGTATGACGGTTCTCAACGGCGTGGATGATACCTTCCATTACGAGCCTGCGCCAAAGCAGGACCAGATTCTTCATGTGACGGCGCAGTTTTCCACCGACCCCGACCATCCAAAGGGTGGTTTTTACCTGCTTGAGCTGGCGCGGCGGCTGCCTCAGATTCGTTTTCTGGTAGCGGGCAACGCCCAGACCGGTGAGGATTTGCCGGAGAACGTGACCCTTCTGGGTCAGGTTCGGGATCAGAAGAATCTGGCACAGCTGTACCGCAGCTCCAAGCTGTCGGTGGTCCTCAGCCGCAGAGAAACCTTTTCCATGCCCTGCGCCGAGAGCCTGTGCTGCGGCACCGGCGTTGCCGGCTTCAAGGCCGGCGCACCGGAGCAGATTTCTCTGCCTCAATACAGTCAATTCGTAGAGTTCGGCGACATGGATGCGCTGGAGCAGGCAGTCCGTCAGGGACTCGCCGCACAGGCAGATTCAGCTCAAATCGCCGATGACGCCCGACAGGCTTATTCCACAGAAGCCATGGTTCAAGGATTTTTGGAGGTTTACCAATGTCTGACAGACAGCAAAAACTAGATACAAGGCTGTTCAAACTGCTGTTTCTGGTCACGGCGGGAATCGTGGTGACGCAGACGCTGGGTATGGACTCTCTGACCAGCTATCTGTTCCTGCTGACCTTTCCGCTGACGGTTGTGCTGTGGCTTCGTTCGGTCCGCCAAAAGCTGACCATGCTGGATTTAATCATGGTCGGTACTGTGGCGCTGGCAGTGCTCAGCGTTATGATTAATGCCGCTGTCACCACCACCATGCCGGGCTTTTCCTACATCAAAAAGCTGATTATGTTTGCCATGACCCTGATGTTCCTGCAGACCTGCTATCGGGTTCGTGTGGAGCGGAGTGTGGTAGCCATGCTGTTTCGGATGGCGGATTTGCTGACCATTTACTTTATCATCCTGTTTGTGACCCAGCCTACCACCAGCTATCTGCTGAACGGACGGCTCAGCGCCTATCTGACCTTCCGTTTCAGTAATCCCAACCTGACGGCACTGTTTCTGTCCTGCCTGTATATGCTGGAGCTGTACCGGCTGTTCACCCCTGAAAAGTGGTACTGGAAGCTGATTCATATTTTGATGGCGGTATGCCTTGCGGTATTCATCGTGCTGACCCAGTCCAGAAACGTGATGTTGATCCTGGTGCTGTTTACCGCCATTTGCGCCGGTATGATTCTGCGCCGGAAGAAGCGCCTGCGTATGGGTAAAGTGCTGGCTTTGGTGATAGCCATATTCCCAGGCGTATTCGCGCTGGTGTATATCGCCATCGTCAATACCCCCTGGGTCCGTGAAACCTTCTCCTTCCTTGTGGACGAGGGTAAGGGACTGGACTCCCGACTGGAGATTTGGGAAAACGGTCTGAAATATATGTCCTCCTTCCCTTTCCTTGGTGCATACAGCGAGATTTCCAACGGCACCGGCTCTTTCCAGATGCACAATACCCATATGGACATTGCCTGCTCCTACGGTGTGCCGGTGCTGATTCTGGTCTGCTATCTGCTGTGGCGGTACCTGAATCAGGAGGACCGGATTTATACCAGTAAAGAGAGCTTCACCTACCTGCTGGGCTTCGCCTGCGCCATCCTGATGGGCATTGGTGAGGCGGCACTGTTCTCCGGCGGACTGGGTGTGTATGTGCTGATCGGCTGTTTCCTGCTGATGGCGAACCATCAGACCGGCGAGGGGGATTTGGAATGAGGGTCGTGTTTCTGTCCTGCTACTTCAATCACCATCAGCGCTACTTATCCGATGCACTGGCGGCACGGTGTGACTATGCCTTCATTGCCACCACGCCCTATAATCCCAAACGTCTGGCTCTGGGCTGGAAGCCGGATGATGAGCCGGACTATGTCTGCCACTATGATACCGATACCTCTCGCGCCAATGCCTTGCTGGAGCAGGCGGAGGTGGTGATAACCGGCTCTGCGCCGGAGAATCTGGTAGAGGCGTGTATCCGCCGTGGGCAACTGGTTTTTCGTTACAGCGAGCGCCCTCTGAAGGACGGCCTTGAGCCTCTGAAATATCTGCCCCGCCTGATTAAATGGCGCCGGCAGAACCCTTCCGGGGGTAAAATCTATCTGCTTTGCGCCAGCGCCTATACCGCCGGCGACTATGGCAGATTCGGTCTGTTCCGTCGGAAGGCCTACCGCTGGGGTTACTTCCCTCAGACGGTGCGCTATGACGATGTGCTGGCAGAAAAAAAGAAAAACACCATCCTCTGGGCAGGCCGGTTTATCCAATGGAAGCATCCCGAACGGGCGCTGGAGGTGGCAAAACGGCTGAAAGCCGCCGGCTTTGACTTCCATATGAAGCTGATTGGTGCCGGCGAGTTGGAAGCTTCTCTGCGTCAACTGGCGCAGGAGCTGGGAGATTGTGTGGAGCTGACCGGCTCCATGCCGCCGCAGCAGGTTCGCTGTGCCATGGAGGAGGCGGAAATCTTCCTCTTTACCAGCGACCGCCATGAGGGGTGGGGCGCGGTGCTAAACGAAGCTATGAACAGTGGTTGCGCCGTTGTGGCGGATGCTGCCATTGGCTCTGCTCCCTTCCTGATTCGTGATGGGGAGAACGGCCTGCTGTACCCCACCGGCGATGTGGATACATTATATAATAAGGTAGTGTCCCTGCTGACCGACGGCGAAAACCGTCAGCGGCTGGGTCGCAACGCCTGTCAAACCATTACCGAAAGCTGGAATGGAGATACCGCCGCGGAGCGTCTGCTGGTGCTGGCGCAGCGGCTGAAATCCGGTCAGCAGGGAAGTCCTTTTGAGGATGGTCCTTGCAGTCCGGCGGAGAATTTGAGAGAGGACTGGTACCAATGAAGCTGGGCAGCCTGAAACGGGCATGGGTCTACTACCGCGTCAATCATATCTATGCCGGCACCCGCTGCTTTGAGCGCAAGCGCCGCCTGCTGAATTCCATCGGTCACCGGATCGGACAGGGTACGAAAATCGTAGGACCTCTGTTCTGCACCGGTACGTTGCAAATCGGGGAGGATTGCTGGATCGGCAGAAACCTGACCCTCAACGGCAACGGCACCGTCACCATCGGCAGCCGCTGCGATATTGCGCCGGATGTGATGTTCCTTACCGGTGGTCATGAGATTGGCGATGCCAGCCGCAGAGCCGGCAAGGGCAAGACCTTTGATATCGCCGTGGGCGATGGCGCATGGATCGGCGCCAGAGCCACCGTGCTGGCAGACGTGGGGGAGGGCAGTGTGATTGCCGCCTGCGCCTGTGTCAGCAGTCCGGTTCCGCCCCATACCCTGTCCGGCGGCGTTCCGGCGAAACCCATTCGGGAGCTGTGATATGAATATTTCAGGCTTTCTCAAAAATAAAACCGTAAAAAATGCCGGCTGGATTGTAGGCGGACGGCTGGCGGACAAGGTGCTTGCATTTCTGGTGGGAATCCTTACCGCCCGTTACCTTGGCCCCGGCAACTACGGTCTGATTGGCTATGTCACAGCCTATGTGACCTTTTTCGCATCCCTTTGCAATCTGGGCATCAACTCGGTCATCATCAAGAATTTTGTAGACTATCCCGATGAGCAGGGGACCACCATCGGCACCACCATGGTGCTGCGTGCGGTGTCCAGTCTGCTGTCGGCGGTAATGATTGTGGGCATTGTGGCGCTGGTGGACAAGGGCGACCCCACCACAGTTGTGGTGGCGGCGCTGAGCAGTGTGGGACTGCTGTTTCAGGTGTTCGACACCCTGAAAAAATGGTTCCAGAACCGGCTCCAGTCCAAGTACGCCGCCATTGCCACCACGGTGGCCTACCTTGCCATGTCGGTGTATAAGATTATTCTGCTTGCCACCGGACGGAGCGTGGAGTGGTTTGCCATTGCCACCTCGGTGGAGTATCTGGTGGTGGCGGTGTTCCTGCTGATTGCCTATAAAAAGAATGACGGACCCCGGTTCCGGTTCTCTTTCCCCAAGGCAAAGCAGCTGCTCAGCGTCAGCGGTAGCTATATTCTGGCTGGACTGATGGCATCGGTCTATGCCTCCACGGACAAGCTGATGCTCAAGCAGATGCTGGGCGAGTCCTCCGTTGGCTACTATACCGTGGCGGTTTCCCTGAGTACCATGTGGGTGTTTCTGCTGGAGGCGGTAATCGACTCCCTGTACCCTACGGTTATCCGCTCCTACGAGCAGGGTGAGGAGGCCTTCCGGCGGAGCAACCGCCAGCTGTACGCGCTGGTGCTGTACGGCGCGCTGGCGGTGTCGGCGGTGATTTGCCTGCTGGCAGAGCCTATCGTTTCCATCCTCTACGGAAAGGACTACCTGCCTACCATCAATCCTCTGCGAATCGTGGTCTGGTATACGGCATTTTCCTATCTGGGCGTGGCGAGAAACGCATGGATGGTCTGCGAGAATAAACAGAAGTATCTGAAATGGCTGTACCTCAGCGCGGCGGTAATCAACGTGGCGCTGAACTGGCTGATGATACCATTGTGGGGTCCTTCCGGCGCGGCACTGGCATCCCTGATCACCCAAATCGCCACCACGGTGATTCTGCCCGCCCTGATTCCTCCTCTCCGTCCCAACGCCCGGCTTATGATAGAAGCCGCGATTCTGAAGGGTATCTTAAAAAGATAATCCAAACCGCTCCATGCCGGAGCGGTTTTCTTTTACCCTAAAATCTGGTAAATCCATTGAGATTCATAGAAAAAATAGTCTCTGTTTAATAAATTTATCATGAAAACAGGTTGCATAACAAATAAAAACATGGTATGATAGAAGAGAATGGGGATGTAGTCGATGGAGTATATCCTCATGCTGGAAGGAGAGGTTTGATGAACAGAACCCGAATTCTTGCCGGTGCTCTAAGCATCCTGCTTCTTGCCGGATTGCTCAGCGGTTGCGGCAAGGAAACACCACCCAATCCGACGGGTACAACAGGGGCGTCACAGCCTGCGCCTGAGCCGGAGGATTACACTTCCGTTACCGTTACTACCCCCTATGGTAAGCTCTATTATGATGAGCAGTGGTCCACCTGGATGCGTACCGAGCAGGAGCGGGAGGGCAACAACCTGACCGTGACCTTCAAGGCAATCGTCAGCCAGAAGTCCTACTCCCTGTTCCGCGTGATTGTGGGCGAGTTGGACGAAGAGCCTGTGGGACAGCTCACCGACGACAAGGGCACCAAACGCAACGTCTATATCATCGTGGATGACCTGATAGAAGATCCGGACCTGAGCGCCGAGGATCAGAACCTGTTATACTCGATGTTGGAAGAAGTCAATCATGTTATCGAAAAACTGAACTAAGAAAGGTGATGGAACATGAAAACCCGCAGATCCACCCGATTCCTGACAGCGCTGCTGGCAATCAGTCTGGTCATTGGACTGATGGTCCCGGCATTTGCTGCCAATGAGATATCGGACTACGACACCTTCGTGGCTTGCCTGAAGGAGTTGGAGATCTACGCCGACAGCTACGCTGCCGCCAATGGCGGTGATGCCAGCGCGTTGATTCTCAACTACATCCGTACCGGCGTCAGCCGCTACACCACCGGCACATGGATCACTATGGCAGGTCCCGAGAATACTGCCTTCGTCAGCTATGTTGCCCAGCAGGATGCGGCCAATGGCACCAGTGCCTCCCGCCTGCGTGACTTGCAGGAGTTTACCTCTCCCAACGGTCAGAAGGTGGGCTTCGACCACATGTTCGGCGCCATGGACATGGCGTACTACAATGCCACCAATGCCGATTTGGGCAGCTGGGCAGGCGACCTGACCGACCTGGTGTGGTTCGCCAAGACCGGCAATGTCAGCGGCACCATGGATGAGATGATTAGCATCATCCGCTCCGATTATCTGGGCGTAAAATCCGAGGGTGCAATCAGCAGCTTTGACATTGTGGATATCTACGGCGATTTGGATGCCTTCTATCTGGTTGCCCAGCTGCGTATGGGCGTAAAGCTCAGCGCCGCTATGGAAGGCTGGTACACGGATAAGCTGACCGATTCCGACCGTGCCACCTACTTCCTGAACCACCGCTTCTCCGGTGTCAGCACCAGAGAGGCCGTCCGCAACAGCCTCTTCAAGGCTTACGATTCCAATCTGGGTGTCCAGATGCTGGAAGCCGAGAACGGCATCACCGCAGAGCATGCCGAGATGCGTAAGGCCTGTGTCTACGCCTTTGCCGACTACCTGTACGAGCTGGCTGAGGGCAGACTGAACACCTACTATACCGTGTTCTCCTCCACCGATTCCGTCATCGCTCCCGGTGTTACCCAGTCCATCAAGTTCGCCACCAGTGCTGACAACAAGCAGCAGGCTTACTATGTTGCCACTGTGGATATTGCCCGCGACGATGTGCAGATTTACGCCAACTACAGCAACAACGACCCCACGAATGGCTGGGGCATGTCCACTGTTTATGAGCAGATGATGGCGGCGCAGAACCGCCACACCGACCCCTCCAACCCTGACCTCTACGTTGAGAATTATCAGGCAGTGCTGGGTGTCAATGCCGACTTCTTCAACATGTCCACCGGTAAGCCTTCCGGCGCTCTGGTTATGGAAGGTGTCACCTACAATCCCGGCGGCAGCTCCAACTTCTTCGCCATCCTGAAGGACGGCAGCGCTGTCATTGGCAGTGGCGCGGACTGGGCTACCTATGCCGACCAGGTGCAGGAGGCCGTGGGCGGTCACAGCTTTATCGTTAAGGAAGGCAAGAATGTTGCCTCCAAATCCTCTACATATCAGAGCAGCCGTGCTTCCCGTACCAGTGTGGGTCTGACTGCAGACGGCAGAGTGGTTCTGGTGGTTTTGGACGGCCGTCAGGAACCCTTCTCCGCCGGTGGCGCACTGGAGGAACTGGCTCAGATTATGATTGACGCAGGCTGCGTCACCGCCATCAATCTGGACGGCGGCGGCTCCTCCACCTTCATCTCCAAGGCAGAGGGCAGCGATGAGCTGAGTCTGGTCAACAGCCCCTCCGACGGCTATCAGAGAAACGTCAGTTCCTCTCTGGTGGTTGTCTCCACCGCTGTGGTTTCCAATGAATTTGATTATGCCACCATTTCCACGGAATATGACTATCTGACTGTGGGCACCAGCCTGAAGCTGGAGTCCGTGGGCGTCAGCCCCACCGGTCATCCCGCTGAGATTCCCGAGAATGCTGTCTGGCAGGTTTCTGACAGCACCAAGGGTGCCATCGTGGACGGCGTGTTTACCGCCGCCGCTGTGGGTGATGTGGCCGTGCAGCTGGTGGTTGACGACACCGTGGTGGGCAGCAAGACCCTTCATGTGGTCGTGCCCGATGCCCTGAACATTCCTCAGGCTACCATGAATGCCATCTATAACGTCGCTACCAAGCTGCCTCTGGAGGCCAGCTATCAAGGTAATCCCGTGGCGTTCAATGAAAATGATGTGATTGTTGTTCTGGAGTACAGCAATGCCGGTTCTACCAACGGCCTGTACTTTACTGTTGTTGAGGAATCCGGCTACCGTACCCTGCTTGCCGGTGCGGCTCTGCTGTCCGACTTCAGCATCTCCGCAATGACCACTCTGAAGATGTACCGCGCCGACGAAGCGGTCTTTGACTTTGATAATGCCACCTCCGGCGATCCCACCTTCTCCTGGAATCGTGATATCACCAACTCTGAGAGTGCCGACGGCAAGCTGTTCCACATTCTGGACACCAGCGAGGGCATGGATTTGTCCTATGTCTTTGGCCTGAATATGGAAGCCATTGAGATTCCTGAGAAGCTGAAAGACCTGACCGGCATGCTGTCCGGCGGTGAAGACTCTACCGCATGGGATTACCTGCTGCAGCTGGCAGAGCGTGTCAGCGTGCTGACCACCGTTGAAATCAAGGCAAAGTTCGACATGGATCTGGATCTGGACCTGTCCGATATTACCTTCTCCAATGATTTGTTCCGACTGGATTCCGTCACGGTGGATGAAACTACCAACGAGGTGACCATCATCGTGAAGTGGATTGACCAGACTCAGGCGCTGGACAAGACTGTGGTCAACCCTGTCTGTATTCTGTCCGGTGTCAAGGCGACCCCCAAGGCGGACGCGGTCTGGACCAACGACCGACTGCCCATCGTCAACGAGGGCGTTGTCTCCTATGATATCTACCTCCGTGCCAGCGCGCTGTACTCCTTCTCCAAGCTGGAGGAGAATCAGAAGAATTACGGCCTGTACCCCTTCGAGAATAAGGATGTCATCATTGGTGGCTCCACCGAAAAGGGCGGCCACTTCATGGCCACCTACGCTACCTTCAGCGACAGCGTTACTCTGGACCGTGGCGCCCGCCAGGGTTGGTACTCCAACGGCAATGAGCTGAGCTACTTCGTGGACAATGAGAGAGTTACCGGTGTCCACAAGCTGCCCGGCTACGAGAATCCCGCTGTTTCCTGCATCTATACCTTCGATGATAACGGTGTCTGTACCGGAACTGTCACCGGACTGGTTCGTCTGGCAGACGGTCTGTACTATGCCATCGCCGGCGAAATCAAGACCGGCTGGCATACTGTCACTGCAGCCGGCAGCACCAACTACTATTACTTCGATCCTGCCACCGGCGTTGCCTTGGATGGCGTTCAGACCATCGATGGCTACACCTACACCTTCACCGACTGCGTCCTCACCCGCGGTCAGGTGGTGACGGACTCCAAGGGCAGCCGTTACCGCTGGGCGGGACAGTGGATGTCCGATGAATGGCTGGAGTTGGACGGCAAGACTGCTTATGTCCAGCGTGGCGGCTACTTCCTGACCGGTCTGTGGAAGAAATTCTACAGCGACGGCAGCCTGCGTTACTTCGCCTTCGGCGAGGACGGCTGGATGCTGAAGGACCTGAACGGCTTCTATGACTACAACGGCGCCACCTACCTGATTAAGGACGGCTATGTTGTGGAGTACGCCGGTCTGGTGCTGATTGACGGCGACTACTACTACTTCCACAGCAAGGACACCATGGTTAAGGGTTGCTCCTACTGGGTGTCCAAGGGCAATGGTTACATGCCCAACGGCCGCTATAACTTCGATGCCGACGGCAAGATGATTCTGGAAACCCAGCCTGATGTTCCTGATGTTCCCACACCTCCTGTGGAGCCCGAGAACCCCGAGACCCTGAACGGCATCGTGAAGAACGGCGATGTGTGGTACTACTACGTCAACGGCGTCAAGACCTACGCCGGTCTGATTCTGATTGACGGCGACTACTACTACGTCAACAGTAAGTGCGAGGTCAAGCACGACTGCACCTACTGGATTTCCAAGAACAACGGCTATATGTCCAACGGCAGCTACACCTTCGACTCTGAGGGTAAGATGGTGCTGGACAGCAAGCCTGAGGTTCCTGACATCCCCGACACGCCCGATACGCCCGATGTTCTCAACGGCATCGTGAAGAATGGTGATGTGTGGCACTACTACGTCAACGGTGTCAAGACCTACGCCGGTCTGATTCTGATTGACGGCGACTACTACTACGTCAACACCAAGGGTGAGGTCAAGCACGACTGCACCTACTGGATTTCCAAGAACAACGGCTATATGTCCAACGGCAGCTACACCTTCGACTCCGAGGGTAAGATGGTGCTGGAGGGTCAGCCTGAGATTCCCGATGAGCCCGATGATACCGAAAAGCTCAACGGCATTGTGAAGAACGGCGATGTGTGGTACTACTACGTTGACGGCGTCAAGACCTATGCCGGTCTGATTCTGATTGACGGCGACTACTACTACGTCGACAGTAAGTGCCAGGTCAAGCACGACTGCACCTACTACATCTCCAAGAACAACGGCTATATGTCCAACGGCAGCTACACCTTCGACTCCGAAGGCAAGATGGTGCTGGACAGCAAGCCTGATGTTCCCGAGACTCCCGAGGAGCCCGAGGTTCTCAACGGTATCGTGAAGGACGGCGATGTGTGGTACTACTACGTCAACGGTGTCAAGACCTATGCTGGTCTGATTCTGATTGACGGCGATTACTACTACGTCGACAGTAAGTGCCAGGTCAAGCACGACTGCACCTACTGGATTTCCAAGAACAACGGCTATATGAGCAACGGCAGCTACACCTTCGACTCCGAAGGCAAGATGGTGCTGTAATGGACTTAATTACTCCGGGCGGCTTTAAGCCGTCCGGAGCCTAGAAAAATAATGAGCGAGTTTCTAATTTGGATTAGTACCCATCAACTGGTACTGTTTGCAATTCTGATTTATCTGGCATTGTGCTATTGGATGTGCAAGTTTCAAAAGCAGATGAACCTGAGGTGGAGCGAGATTTATCTGGTGCCTCTGGGTCATGTGGTGATTGGCTGGACCTGCATGTGGTTGCTTGCTTTGCTTGAAGTGGGCTTTGTCGCGGAAAAAGCTGCGAATATTCGGCTGTATGGTGCCATATTCGTGCTGCCAATTCTGTACTACGCATGGGGAAGGCTGACAAAACGAAACGTGGCAATGGTGATGGACATGGCGGCAATATCCGTCATATTCGGAGCTATCAGTGGGCGATTGAACTGCTTCACCGCCGGCTGCTGCCAGGGTATGACCATTACCCCTACAAGCACCATTCGCTGGCCACTTCGCGAAGCGGAAATGGTATTCTACATTTCCTTTATAGCCGTTTTCGCCGGGAAAATCATAAAAGGAAAGACCCATGGGCAGATTTATCCCCTGTATCTGATTCTGTATGGAATCCTTCGACTGCTGTGTGAATTTGTTCGCGTGGAATTTACAACACAAGTAGGATTTTTGCATTTGGCGCATATCTGGTCGTTGCTGTCTATTGCAAGCGGAACAGTTACATATCTGTGGGTCGCAAAAAAACATAAGCAACCGGCAATATGTCGGAAAAATAAGCTTAGGAAAAAATAACAGGAGGGATATCAATGAAAATGAAAGCAGAAAAGCGATTTTTTGCTCTCGTTCTGGCGTTGGCATTGCTGATTTCAATAATGCCAATCCAGGCACTGGCGGCTACGACCTTCACGACCACAGTGCTGGATGGTAAGATTACCGTATCCGGCGATGGCAACACGACGGTCGCAGGCGGCAGCAATGCCAATGGTGTGGTCACAGCCACATCGAAGGCAACTGCAAACTGTGCAGGTACATCTTATAAGTACACTGCCAATTCGCACACGATTTACGTTACCAACAGCACGACTGATGAAACCATCATGGTCAAGTTCACCTATGAGGCCACCGGCCTGGGCGGTTTGACCATTGACGGAACCAATATGGCGGCCACCCCCAGCGGCACTTACTCCAAGTCCCTGGCACCCGGTGAGCAGATTACCATGGTTCTGACCAGTCCTGCCACTGGTTCCAGTAGTACGGGTAATTCCGCAACGCTGAAGCTCAGCGAGTTCACCCAGATGGACACCGGCAGCAGAAATGTTACCGTTATGAAGACCGAAGGCGGTACGACCACTGTCAACGGTACTGCGTTGACTACCGAAAGCACCACCGTCAGCACCGATTATGCCACCGGTGTTGCGCTTAATGCTACTCCTGCCAGCGGTTACGTGTTCCTGGGCTGGGTCGATAGCAACGGCAACGTTCTGTCCACTCTGGCCTCTACCACCATTCATCCCCTGGCTGATATGGCCTTTGGTGCGGCTTATGTTCCCAATGACACTCAGGGCTACTGGCTGGCTGGCGGTACCCTGCATACCGACCTGAATACCGCTGCCAACGCGGCTCTCAGCGGTGACAAGCAGGTGGTTCTGCTGAAGAATGCCACTTTGCCTTCCGGCACCTACACCATCCCTGCCGGTGTGAAGCTGGTCATCCCTAAGGATGGAGCTATTACCACCTATGGCGCGGAGCCTGCACTGGCTACCAATGGTACCAAGTGGACAAATCCCACTGTCTTCCGTACCCTGACCATGGCCTCCGGTGCCAAGCTGGTGGTGAATGGTGAGCTGGAGCTGGTTGCTATGCACTATGTTTCTGCCGGTTCCTGCCCCTACGGCGGTGCAATTTATGGCAGCTACGGCCACATTGCCACTGCCTCTGGTGCCAGCATTGTTATCAACGGCACTCTGTACGCATGGGGTATGGTCACCGGTGAGGGCGAGGTTATCGCCAACAGCGGCTCTACCGTCTACGAGAAGATGCAGATTAATGACTATCGTGGCGGTACCATTACCTCCACGCTGGCCACCACCTATTCTGGACGTAAGCTCTTCCCCTTCAGCCAGTACTATGTGCAGAACGTGGAAGTCAAGGAAACCATTCACGCTGGTGCTACCCTGATGGTCAATGCCGGTGTGTTCCTGAGCGATCCTCAGCAGGCTTCCATTAAGTTCATCGGTAGCTCCGATGCTATGTTCACCATGGCTGATGGTGCCTACGTTACCAAGCAGTATAATGCAGCAGAAGACCGCTTGATGATCGATGTTTACGGCAATACTGCTCTGAGTAGCATTGCACTGGATTTTGAAGGAAATGCGGTTAATTCCGGTAGTTTCCGTCTGGGTATCAATAATAATATTGATATCCGGATTCATTTCGGTGTTACCACCATTAATCAGGAAATTGTCCTCCAGTCCGGCGCTACTGTTACCGTGGATCGGGAGGCTACCATCTTCAACACTACCAACCTCTATGTCATGGATGCTGATGATTGGGGTACTTATGCCAGAGCCTATACTCTGATTCCTGTCAAGTGGAGCTATCCCAACGGAACCACCGTTAAGCGTACCACTGTTACCGATGCCATTGTGAATATCAATGGTACCGTCATCAGCCAGGGCCAGATTTTCTCCAGCGGCTCTGATTCCATTATCAGCTCCGAAAAGACGGGTGTCTATATTCTGTCTGTTCCTGCTGAAACCAGCTCTTATATCTATCAGGTTACTGATAACGATAGCACGAAGATTTTGACCGGTTCTTCCTGGGTTAAGATTGAATTTACCGCGGCTGTTCTGGTCAACGGCGATAAAACGACGATTACCGCCGAAGGTGGTCAGTTCGATGCTTACATCTACGATACCGTTCTGGATCGTTGGGAGAAGCAGCTGATTACCGACATGAACGAGTACTTCTATACCGCTACTGTGACCTTTGATCCCAATCAGGGCAATGGCACTGCCTTTAGCCAGGTTGTGAATTACGTCGGTCATGCTATGGACTTTATCAATAGCGGTAATACCACCATGGTTCCCTACTCCTTCGTGGCTCCCGACTGCGACTTCACTCGCGAGGGCTACACCTTCGTCGGCTGGAGCGACGATGCCAACGCCACTGAGGCGAAGGTTACCCCCGGCCAGTACATCACCATCTCCGCCGATACCACCCTGTACGCTGTCTGGTCCGCCAATAAGTACTCCCTGACCATCGACGGCGTTTCTCAGGATGTTCCCTTCGGCTCCGACCTGTCTACTTATGTCCCTGCCGCTCCCTCTAAGGACGGCTTCGTGTTCAAGGGTTGGACTGTCACTATGGCTGATGGCACCGTTATCGAAATGCCTGCCACCATGCCTGCTTACGACGTTGTCATCACCGCCAACTGGGAGCAGGTCAAGTCCTACACGCTGACCTTCCTGGATGAGAACGGCAACATTCTGGACTCCATTGAGTATACTGAGGGTCAGGCTGTTGATGCTACCTACCCCGAATACTCTAAGCCTAACTACACCATCAGCTGGAGCGCTGATATTCCCGCCACCCTGACCGGTGATCTGGAAATCTCCGTCATCGCCACTGCCAACACCTACAACATCACCTACTTTGTTGACGGTGCTGAGTTCAGCGACGATCAGGCTACCGAGTCCAACAACTGGACCGTTTCCCTGCCCACTCCCTCCAAGGACGGCTACACCTTCCTGGGCTGGGCTTACGCCGCTGATGCCTCTGCTGCTGACATTGCTGCTAATGTCACCGAGCTGGCTCTGACCGGCGATGTGCAGCTGTACGCTGTCTGGTCCCTCAACTCCTACACCATCACCTGGGTTGTCGATGGCGTTTCCACTGAGGAAACCTACAACTACGGTGCAACCCCCGTGTTCACCGGCTCCACCGACAAGGCCAACGACGGCTGCACCGTCTACACCTTCGACGGCTGGGATAAGGATATCGTTGCCGTCACCGGTAACGCTACCTACACCGCTACCTACACCGAGACTGAGAATCATACTGCTGGCGACACCGTGGTTGAAAATGCTACGGAGGCTACCTGCACCCAGGGCGGCAGCTACGACAACGTAGTTTACTGCTCTGTCTGTGGCGAGGAACTGTCCCGTGATACCGTCACTGTGGACGCTCTGGGTCACACCGACGGTCAGGTCGTTGTTGAGAACAACGTCGCCCCCGACTGTGTCAACCCCGGCAGCTACGACAACGTGATTTACTGTACTGTCTGTGGCGAGGAACTGTCCCGTGTGACCGTCCCTGTGGACGCTCTGGGCCACGGTCACACCGAGGGCTTTAAGTACATCGAGAATGTGGAGTACCATGAGGTTCTCTGTGCGGATTGCGGAGAATACTCCTATCAGCAGGATCACGACTATACCAAGAATCACACATGTATCTGTGGTCGCGTTGAGCGCATGATCATCACCTTCATGAACGGTGATGAAGAGTGGTCCTCCACCGAATGCGCCTACAACAATACTCTGGCAATTGCCGGTATGCCTCTGCCTACCAGAGAAGGCTACACCTTTGCCGGCTGGTACACTGAAAACGGTGTCGAAATCTTCCATGGCGTGACCATCACCGAGGATGTTATCGCCTATGCCACTTGGAACGTCAATAGCTATACCATCACCTGGAATGGTGTGGGTGAGCCCATCGTTCAGACCTACAACTTTGGTGATCCCATCGTTGCACCTGCTGATCCCACCATGGAACACTATGTGTTCTCCGGCTGGATCAACGGCGAGATGGATGTTCCCGCCACCATGCCTGCAAAGAATCTGGTATTCGATGCAAGCTGGACTCCCGCTACCTACACCATCAGCTGGGACGTTGACGGCGACGGCATTGTGGACAACACCACCGAAGTCACCTACAACAACTACATTGGCACCATGCCCGAGCCCATTGTTCCCGGCATGACTGCTACTACCGTCTACTCCTTCAACAACTGGACCGACGCCAACGGCGTTATTGTGAGCGATTCCACCGTCGTCACCGGCGATATGACCATCACCGCTAACATCGTTACTTCCGACAGATACTACTATCTGGCTGGTTTGATTGGCGGCGAGTGGGGCGAAGTCGAAGCCAACAAGATGATTCCCAATGGCGACGGCACCTACACTCTGGAAATCAGAATGGAAGGCGGTACTTATGAGTTCAAGGTTCGCTCCGGCGATGCCTGGTACGGCTGCAACACCACCATTGTTGACAGCACCAACGGCTACAAGTACAACTTCTACGGCGATGCTGGCAACTGTGGCTTCCAGTCCACCGGTGCCGGTGTCTACACCTTCACCTGGGACACCGCTGATAACACTCTGATTGTTGACTATGTTCCCGACCATGTCCATGTTTACAATGCTACCTTCAACTGGAGCAAGTACAACGTCGCATGTGAAGTGACTCTGACCTGCGATTGCAACAGCAGCTTCACCTATGCCTGTGGCGTTACCGCTGTCGAAGAGGGCAATCAGATTGTGTTCACTGCCACCTATGGTGAGTACAGCGACAGCGTTTCCGTGGACAACAACTCCACCCGCGCTATCTACTTCGACAACTCCAATACCAACTGGGGTACTGTCTATGCCTATTGCTGGAACAGCAACAACGACAGCATGGTAGACTGGCCTGGCGCTCTCATGACCAAGGTTGAGGGCACTGATAATCTGTACGTCATTATTGTCCCCACTGATTATCAGTACATCATCTTCAACAATGGCAATGGTGGCATTGGCAACCAGTCCAATGACCAGTCCATCCCCACCAACGGCTGCAACACCGCTGTGTGGTATGCCGACAATGATATCCGCTGGGGCTACAACGAGCCTGCGCAGTACACCATCACCTTTGAGGTAGATGGCCAGCAGACCGATGCTTATAGCTTCTTCTACGGCGATATCATTGACTGGAGCGAGATCAACGAGAATGTTGTCAAGCCCGAGAAGGAAGGCTACACCTTCGCCGGCTACGACTACTCCAACGCTCCCGCTTATGTCAACGGTGATATTACCATCACCGGCAGCTTCACCATCAACACCTACACCATCACCTGGATTGTGGACGGCGTTTCCGTTACGGAAACTTACGAGTACGGCAAGATGCCCGTATTCACCGGCTCCACTGATAAGGCTCAGGTCGGCTGCACCGTCTACACCTTCGCCGACTGGGATAAGGAAGTTGTTGCTGTTACCGGCGACGCTACCTACACCGCTACCTACACCGAGAGCCTGAGCCACACCGAGGGCGAAACTGTTGAGTATGTGCTCTCTGAGGGCGACTGCCTGACTGAGGGCGAGAAGCAGGTCATTGTTTACTGCTCCGTCTGTGGCGGCGAAATCAGCAATGAAATCGTGTTCACCGGCTATGGCGACCATGACTGGCAGGATGCCACCTGCACCGAGGCCAAGTGGTGTGCTCTCTGTGGCGAAACTGAGGGCGAGGCTCTGGGTCACACCGCTGGCGAGACTGTTGTTGAAAATGTGGTCGCTGGCGATTGCGTCACCAACAGCAGCTACGACAACGTGGTTTACTGCTCTGTCTGTAATGAAGAGCTGTCCCGTGATACCATCGTTACCACCGCTCCCGGTCATACCGATGGCGAGAAGGTAATCGAGAACAATGTCAATCCCGATTGCACCAACCCCGGCAGCTATGACGAGGTCATTTACTGTACTCTTTGTGGCGCGGAAGTTTCCCGCACTAATGTGTACGTTCCCGAGCAGGGCCACACCGCAGGTGAGACTGTGGTCGAGAACAATGTCGCTCCCGACTGCACCAACCCCGGCAGCTATGACAACGTGGTTTACTGCTCTGTCTGTGGCGAGGAGCTGTCCCGTGTGACCGTCCCTGTGGACGCTCTGGGCCACGCTTGGGGTGAA
>JAZSEN010000033.1:0-7441 GCA_045531675.1 Faecousia sp. | reverse complement strand
GGGAATCGAACCCATGTTACCGCCGTGAAAGGGCGGTGTCTTAACCGCTTGACCAACGGGCCTGGTAGCGGCAATCTGATTCGAACAGATGACATACCGGGTATGAACCGGCTACTCTACCAACTGAGTTATGCCGCCATGTGGTCAAAGGATTTCGGCACCGCCGAAATCAGCTTCCTTATTATACCCATCCATCTACAGTTTGTCAAGATAATTTTTTTATCTTTTTGGAAATACTATTTCCGGAGGTGCGAAAAATGAGAATCTGGAAGAAAATGACGCTGTTTTGCATAGGCGGAATGATTTACGGGGTTATGGAAATGATGTGGCGAGGGTGGACCCATTGGTCTATGATTGTGCTTGGAGGACTGTGCTTTTTACTGCTGGGGGGACTGGGACGGATGCCGTCGCCACTGCCGGTGCTGCCGCGGGCGCTGGTGGGAGCAGGTGTGATTACCATGCTGGAACTGGGCTGCGGCTTGTTGGTCAACCGCAGCTATCAGGTCTGGGACTACCGTCATTTACCCCTGAACTATCATGGGCAAATCTGCCTGCCCTTTACGGCACTTTGGGTCGTTATCAGTTTGGTGGCGTTTTATCTGTATGACCGGCTGGATTATTTGTTGGAGCGGTTGATGTATTGACTTTTTCGGAGGAAGGCGTAAAATAATGGCAGCTTGATTCGGAGGTGTCATTTATGATTCGACGTAAATTGGTGTTCTTAGCCATCGGACTGGCGGTATTACTGTGCGCACTGATTGCGGTGGCTATCTTACTCCCGGGCAATGCACCGGAACCGGATGCCGGCGAGGAAGTTCTGGGAACCGGAGTGATAACCACCATGTCTACCCAGCCGGAAGAACCTACTCAGCCGGAAGAACCTACCCAGCCGGAAAAGCCCCCTGTGCCTGAGAAACCGAAAACCCTGATTGTGATTGATGCCGGACATCAACGCAAGGCCAATAATGAAAAGGAACCCGTGGGTCCCGGTGCTACGGAAATGAAGAAAAAGGTTTCCAGCGGTACGCAGGGTGTTGCTACCGGTCTGGAAGAGTACAAGCTGAATCTGATGGTGTCGCAAAAGCTGAAGGTGCTGCTGGAGGCGCGGGGCTATGAGGTTGTGATGATTCGTGATACCCACGATGTGAATCTCAGCAATGCCGAACGTGCCACCATTGCCAATGAGCTGGGAGCGGATGCTTTCATCCGTGTCCATGCCAACGGTTCTGAAAACGCTTCCGTCAACGGTATTATGACCCTCTGCCAGACCAAAAGCAATCCCTACAATGCCAATCAATATGAAGCCAGCAAAGCCCTATCGACCTTTGTGCTGGACGAGATGGTGGCCGCAACCGGCGCCAACCGCCAGTATGTCTGGGAGACCGATACTATGAGCGGCATCAACTGGTGTCAGGTGCCGGTGACCATCGTGGAGATGGGCTATATGTCCAATCCTGACGAGGACCGGCTGATGGCGACTGACGAATATCAGCAAAAGCTGGCGGAGGGAATCGCCAACGGAATTGATAAATTCTTTCAATAAACACTTCCATTTTTAACGGGAATCGTGTATAATTCCTGATGCAAATGATTCCAAAAAGGAGAACGCCATGCGTATTCTGTTCGACAGTAAGCAGCTCCGGTTCAAGAACCCCTTCGGCACCCTGACACCCGGTCAGAGCTGCACCCTGAACATCCACATTCCTTCGGCGGTCAACGCCACCGAGGTGGAGTGTGTCATCAATTTCGAGTACGGCGCCAACGCCAAGACCATCCCCATGAGCTACCGGATGAAGGATGGTGCCTACGATATCTTTACAGGCCGGTTCGCCATTGATACGGCAGGACTGTACTATTATTATTTCCGTATCACCACCCGTACCGGCGGCTTCCGGCTGTTCAAGCTGGGGGACGATACCAACATGGAGGCTGGTGATTGCTGGCAGCTCAGCTGTATTCCTGATAATTTTACCACCCCCGAATGGGCTAAGGGCGCGCTGATTTATCAGATTTTCCCTGACCGGTTTTGTAAATCCGGCCGTTGCGACCTGACCGGCAAGCTGGAACCTTACACAGTCCATTCCGACTGGAATGAGGAGGTCAGCTGGCAGCCCACCAGCGAAGGACTGGTGCTGAACAACGACTTCTACGGCGGTAACTTCCGCGGTATCATGGAAAAACTGGATTATCTGGAGTCCATGGGCGTGACGATTCTGTACCTGAATCCCATCAGCAAGAGCTTCTCCAGCCATCGCTACGACACCGGCGACTACAAGACCCCCGATCCCATGCTGGGTACCGAGGCGGATTTTACCGCTCTGTGTGACGCTGCCCACAAAAAGGGTATGAAAATCATCCTCGACGGTGTTTACTCCCATACCGGCTCCAACAGTCTCTATTTTAATAAGGATAAGACCTTCCAGGGTGTGGGTGCTTACAATTCCAAGGATTCCGAATTTTTCTCCTGGTACACCTTCCATAACTGGCCCAACCAGTACCATTCCTGGTGGAACTTCGACACCCTGCCCACGGTGAACAAAATGGATTCCAAGTTCATCGAGTACATCATCACCGGTGAGGACTCGGTTATCGAGCATTGGCTGAAGGCCGGCGCCGACGGTTTCCGTCTGGATGTGGTGGATGAGTTGCCCGACGAGTTTGTACGGCTCCTGAAGGAACGGATGCGGCAAATCAATCCCGACTCTCTGCTGATTGGTGAGGTCTGGGAGGATGCCTCCAACAAAATCTCCTACGGCGTTCGTCGACGGTATTTTGTGGACGGCATGCTGGATTCTGTCATGAACTATCCCTTCCGTAGCGCAATCATCAATTTCATCCGCGGCTGGGATGGCGGTCCGGGTCTGAAAAATGCGATTCTGACCATCATGGAGAACTATCCGCCGCAGGTGTTCCAGTGCAACATGAACCTGCTGGGCACCCACGATACCGCCCGTATCCTGACAGCGCTGGTGGATAATTTCGAGGGTAACCGTGAGGAGCAGGCCAAGCGCTTCCTGAGCCGCTCCCAGTATCTGCAGGCACAGGAACGTTTGCTGATGGCATCTTTCCTCCAGTATACGCTCCCCGGCAGCCCCAGTCTGTACTACGCCGACGAGGCGGGTATGGAAGGCCACAAAGATCCCTTCAATCGCCGCCCCTACCCGTGGGGACGGGAGGATTACGATTTGCTGGATCACTTCCGCCGTCTGGGTCAGCTGCGCAAGGAATGTGACGCCCTCCGGTTGGGCGATATCCACTTCTTCAAGGCGGACCATCAGATGATTGGCTTCACCCGCAGCTATCAGGGTCAGACCATTCATGTCTACCTGAACCGCAGTGGTGATGTGTGGGAGGTGTCCCCCGGTAAAATTCTGTTGGGTCACAATATGCGCACCGTGGCACCGGACCGGATTACGCTGGCGCCCAAGGGCTTCTGCGTCATGGTGGAGTCATGAACGAGGAGTACTTTTTCAGCGGCTATTGCCGCGCCATGGATGGCAGCCGCACTGTGACAGTAGAAACGGAGGCTGGCAAAGTTCTGCCGGACTGCGACTATGATATTTGCCCATGGGCATCGGCATGCCCAATCGGACAACAAATCGAACAACTGTAATCAAGCATCCGGACATGCCTGTCCGGATGCTTTTTTGCCAGATATGGGGCTGTCATACCACAAAATTATCGTTTAGTGGTGCAAGTTTGCACTATTCTTGGCTCCCTCTCTGAGGGAGCCAAGAATAGTGCAGTGCAAATATACTCCGCTAAACAATCGTTTACCTGCTTTTTGTGGTCATGAAAAAACTCCCTCCGGATGGAGGGAGTTTTTAGTATTCTCTGAAAACTGCCTTGACGATGCCAATCAGTTCTGCTTCGCTACCGTCGATGGGGGAGTAGGCGTCGTTTTCCGGCATCAGCCAGACTTCGCCGTTTCTCCGGTGCAGTCGCTTGACGGTTGCCTCGTCGCCGATGCGCGCCACTACGATTTGACCATCGTTGGCAGTAGGCTGAGGACGGACCACAACTTTGTCCCCGTCCAGGATGCCTGCGTCAATCATACTGTCGCCACGCACCCGCAAGGCAAAACAGCCAGCTTCGCCGTCCCATGCCATGGTGCCTTCCTGATTCTCAAAAGCGAGAATTGGCATGCCGGCAGTGACCACGCCAATTACAGGAATCTGTCCCGGGCGGACACCAGTGACAATGGCGCGCTTGCGTCCTTTGACGGGGGGAGCCATCAGCGCACCTTTCTCCTGCAGAGCGCGAAGGTGATAGCTGACGGAGGCGGTGGAATTCAGCCCGACGGCCGCACCGATTTCACGGACGGAGGGTGAATAACCATTCTCCTGCACAAAACGGTTGACGTATTCTAGAATCAATTCTGCTTTGTTACTTGTTCTTGGCATACAGAAGTCCCTCCTTTTTTAGTATCTGTGTATACATTATAGCATCTAATTTGAAAAAGGCAATGGGTTTAATGAAAATAATTCAAATATTTTATACAAAAAATAGGGGATTTCTCGTTTAGTAAGGATAAATTCTAACATATGTATGAAAATAAATGGCAGTAGATGGAAAACTTTACCTAATGAATCGTTTACATAAATGACAGTTCTTCTTCTGGTGGGTGTTTAAAGGATAGCGAAGTGTGGAACGGCATGGTCTTTGCGCAGATAAAGTCATACACAGCTAAACAATCTTTTGTTTTTCGTTAAGAAGGCATTTTCGAGATGGGGTATCTGTGCATCAAGGTGGGGTTGGTTGACTTTCGGGCACGTTTCGCATATAATGTATGGATGATTTACAAAAAAGGAGGAAATAAGCGTGTTTTGCTTGAATTGTGGAAAACCGTTGAAAGACGGTGCGACATTTTGCGGCGAGTGCGGTCAGCGCGTTCAGCAGCCGGCATCTCCTGCACAGGAGACGATTATCATTCCTGAGGTTCCTGCGGAGCAGTCGGCGGTGATGCCTGAGACTCCCGCAGAGCCGAAGCAGCCTGCTGTGAACCAGCCCACTATCATCGTACCGGAGATTCCTGAAACCCCTGTGGAACCGGAGGAAGATCCTCTGGAGCAGATGTACTCCGATAAAACGGAAAGCAAAAGTAATATTGGTCTGATTATCGGTTTGGTAGCTGCGGCGATTTTGCTGATTTCCGTTGTTGTTGTGGTGATTCTGGGCGCGATGAACAACTGGTGGCGCACCGAGACCCATCAGGATGATAAACCTGATGAGGGTGGTCAGACCACGGTCACCACCACCGCTCCCGCTACCCCCACCCCTGATGGTGAACAGACGCCTGATGAGCTGCGGGATTCTTTGAAGGAATACTACGGCGGCGGTCTGTATTTCTATCTTGGCGAGGAGTTCGCCGAGAGGGATAGAGATGACAACGGTCTTTACTATAAGGCTAAAGATGTGAAACTCTATGTGCGTTGGGGTAGTCTGAAGGATGTGGACTCCTCTGAGGAGTACGCAAAGCAGTACAAGAAGGAACTGAACGGCGAGTTTGTATCCCTGTCCAGTTTCGAGAAAAACGACATCACCTACATGATTATTGATGTTGAGGATGACGAAGTAATCGTTGTTGGCTTCTACGTTCAGGACGGCTATGGTTGGGTCATCGAGGCATACACCGACGAATTTGACGAACTGGGCGAGGACCTGATTAACTATGTGACGCTGGGCGTCATCGATGAGGAGTTCGAAGCCCCTGAATTCCCCGGCGCTGATGCGGAGCGTCAGGAGATGGGCTTTGCCGGACTGTACCTGAATCTGGACAGCACCTTTGAGGTTACGGCTTTTGAAGAGTATGCCTTCCTAACTGCTGAGGGAATGGATATCTGCATTCAGCTGAATTCTTTGTCAGCTCTGGGGGTCGACAGTTCCGAGGCGTATGCTGAATACTACATGGAGCTGAAGAAGACCATGGACTGGAGCACCCTCGAGATTCAGACGCTTGATGAAGAGTTCTACTATGTTCTGATGATTGGCGAGGATGGACTGGTCAATATTGTAGGTCTGTATTCCAGCGATGATACCGCATGGGTGGTCACCGGTGAAACCCGTGACCGTGAAAATGCGGTGCAGATTCTTACGGAGTATGTGACCAGCGGCCGGATTGAGCCTTCCGAAATCCCTGATTTGGAAGAGGTTTCCGGCGTTACACTGAATGGTTTGACTCTGCCTCTGGAGAATGGTTACAGAGAAACCTATCGGGGCGAATATGTTATCCTTACCAACGGCAAGAGGGAAATCTACATCTTCACCGGTAAGCTGGCGGACCTGGAAGGGACGATTACCTCTGTTGAGGAGCTGGTCAACAAGGAATATCAGGAAAAGCTGAACCTGTGGGATAATGTCCAGCGGTATACCGCCAACGGCGTCCAATGCATGATGACATGGGATAACGACGGCGATAGTGTTGCCACGGCCTATGCCTATTATGTGGCGGAGGGCTACTGGTGGACGGTTCAAATCAGTCAAATCGGTCAGCCTGAGAATGAGCTGCTGAACCTCATCAGCAAGGGTACTGTGGATCCTTCTGCTGTCGGCGATAACGGCTTCCAGAGGGGTGAAGTGGTGCAGCGCAAGCGCATCAATCTGAAAGGTCAGTCTACTGCTGAGTATTATGGACTGCGCATCAGTTACAGTCCGGACTGGACTGTGAATCCTGATTTTGGTCCGACCGGAGATTATACCGGTGAGAAGTTCGAAATGATGAGCAATCAGTCCACACGGCAGGAAACCGGCACGGATGACGCGCTGGAATACGCATGGCGTCTGGCTGAGCAGTATAGTCAGTTTTGGGGCAGCTACGAGGTCGGCAAGGCCGGTGGTGTACCCTATGTGCTGCTTCGTAATGACGGTTCCAACGACTTCCGCGTGATTGGTACCTATGCCAACAGCGAGTACTGCTGGGAAATTGACGTCACCTGCTCAGACCCGGAACTGGTAGAGGAAGCAATCTGGTACGCTACTGCCGGCGTGATTCTTTAATACAATACCCCCTTCCGGTGCAAAACCGGAAGGGGTTCTTATATAATATAATGTATGTCATCTACAGTTGAAAGCGGATGAATAATTCCAGAGTGATTGGGAAATACTTCATTTGACACCCGTGGAAAAATAATCCCGAAAAAGTAAAAATAATGCTTGACAATGGGGAAGCGGTGTGCTAGAATATGCAAGCTGTCTGATGAACGGCGCCTGCCGGGAGGCCAGAAAGCAGAAAAACTTCAAAAAAGAGAAAAAACCTCTTGACAAAATGAAGATCATCTGCTAGAATATCAAAGTTCGCTACGGCGAGCGGCTGTACCTTGTAAATTGAATAACGCAAAGACGAAATGAACACCTTGGACAATTAATGGATTGTTTAAGATTTCGAGAAATCGAATTAACAGCCAACGAAAATTCTTGAGTAATAATGCTATGAGCAAATTAT
>JAZSEN010000096.1:0-5585 GCA_045531675.1 Faecousia sp. | reverse complement strand
TGGCTTGCACTGGCCCTATAAGGGCCTATTACTCGCCTACGCCTTAAGGCGTTCGATTGATTCGCCAACCGCTCATAATTTACTGGCTGCCCCCTCCCGGGGGCAGCTTAATTATTTGCCTTTGCCTACCGGCTCCCCCGTGAACGGGTCTTTGAATTCCTTTAGGCTGATTTGATCAGTTGCGATATCTTCCTGTAGTTGGTTGCGGACGTATTCCCTGATTGCTTTCTCGTTACGTCCTACCGTATCCACATAGTACCCTCTGCACCAGAAATGCCTGTTGCCGTACTGATACTTGAGATTTGCATGGCGGTCGAATATCATTAAGCTACTCTTTCCTTTGAGATATCCCATGAAATCCGATACCGCATACTTCGGTGGAATTGCTACGTAGAGATGGATATGATCCGGCATTGCTGCCGCTTCGATAATCTCTACTCCTTTCCGGGCGCATAATGTCCTTATGATTGACCCAATATCTTTTGATATCTGCTGGTAGATAATCTTTCTGCGGTATTTGGGTGTGAGTATGATATGGTATTTGCAATTCCATTTCGTATGTGCTAAACTATTCTTGTCCATTCGGATAACCTCCATTGATGTTGTCGTAAGCGGTTGGCGAACCTTCTTACCACTCTATCATTGGAGGTTTTTCTTTTCTAGGCATAAGTAGAACTTTTTATATACTCCCTGGCATAGCCGGGGGCTTCTCTTAACAGCGAAATCCGACGTGCCTGCGGGCACGCCGGATTTTTCAGTCTTCGTAGTAAAGCATCATGGCTTCGTAGGGGCGGAGGTTTGCGACTTTGTCAGGATAATTGGCAATGAGGACCCGCGCCTTTTCATAGGCAGCCGGCATCACAAAGGACCGGGACTCGCCGGAGAAATTGCAGACCACCAGCAGGTGGGCATTGCCCTTGTCACGGGTGTAGGCGAATACCTTTTCATCCTCAGGACACAGCAGGCTGAAGCTGCCGTCCCGAATCACATCGTGGCTCTTGCGGATCTGAATCAGCTTCTGATAGTAATAGAACACGGAATCCGGATTCACCAACGCATCATCGGCGTTGATTTCGGTGTGGTTGGGGTTGACCTTCAGCCACGGCTTACCGGTTGTAAAGCCGGCATTCTCCCCTGCCGTCCACTGCATGGGCGTACGGGCGTTGTCCCGTCCCCGCTTCCAGATGGACTCCATCACCGCTTCCGGCGCATAACCCTCAGCGGTGCGGTCACGGAACAGGTTGTGAATCTCTACGTCCACATACTCCTCAAGGGGTAGCTTGATGTTGGTCATGCCCAGCTCCTCGCCCTGATAGATATAGGGTGTGCCCTGCATGCCATGGAGCATGGTCGCCAGCATCTTGGCGGATTCCACACGATACTGCTTATCATCGCCCCAACGGGAAACGATTCTGGGCAAGTCGTGATTGTCCATGAACAGACTGTTCCAACCCTCGCCGCCCAGCTCCTGCTGCCAGCGACGGTAGCATTCCTTCAGCTTCACCAGCGGCAGAGGTGCAAAATCCCACTTCTGCCAGGTGGTCTGATCCAGACACATATGCTCAAACTGGAACACCATGCTCAGCTCGGAGCCATCGGGGTTGCTGTACAGCTTGGCCCGCTCCACATTGGCGCCCCATGCCTCGCCCACGGTGACCAGTCCTTCCTCAATGAAGGCCTCCGCCGACAGCTCCCGCAGAAACTCATGGAGTCGGGGACCGTTGGCGGTGATTTTGTTGTCCGGCTCCTTGGCAATCTGGTCGATAACGTCCAGACGGAAGCCCTCCACGCCCTTGTCCACCCAGAAACGGATGAAGCTGTACAGACCTGGGCGAACCTTGGGATTCTCCCAGTTCAGGGCCGGCTGCTGAGGAACGAACTGGTGGAAATACCACTGCCCCAGCGCCGGAACATAAGTCCACGCAGGACCGCCGAACACGGAGCACATATCATTGGGGGCATGGTCGGCATCGCCGTCACGCCAGATAAAATAATCGTGATAGGGGTTATCTTTCCCCTTCAGCGCCTCCTGAAACCAGATATGCTGGTCAGAGCAATGGTTCAGCACCAGATCCATAATGATGGAAATGTTTCGCTTTTTCGCTTCGGAAATCAGGGTTTCCATGTCCTCCATGGTGCCGAACATGGGGTCGATGGCGCAGTAGTCGGACACATCGTAGCCGTTGTCCACCTGAGGCGACTGGCACACCGGTGACAGCCAGATGCCGTCAATGCCCAGCTTTTCCAGATAATCCAGATGGGAAATTATGCCCTTCAAGTCACCGATGCCATCGCCGTTGGTGTCCTGAAAGCTTTTGGGGTAGATTTGGTAGAATACCGCGGACTGCCACCAGCCGCGCTTGGTCTTATCGAGCATAGCTTACTCCTTTTCGATGGCTTCAAATACACGCAGAATCTCGCCCACGCTCCACGCCTGAGCGAAACAGCCCTTGCTTTCCGTGGGGAAGTCACCCTCATAAATCTCCGGCAGCTGACCGGCGCACCCTTCACGGAGCATGGGCTCCAGCGCATCCAGCTGGCTGCGGACATAGGCTGCCGCCTCCTTGCCGTGGGTCTTGAGATATGCCATATAGTACGCCCCCATGGGGAACACCCATGTGGTGCCCTGATGGTAGGCCATATCCCGCTCCACCATGGGACCGCCGTAGTGAGGATGGTACTCGGGATCCTCAGGGGAAAGGGTACGCAGACCGCAGGGGGTATACAGGTGCCGGCGGACGGTGTCCACCACATTGCGCTCCTGCTCGGGGCTGAGCATACCAAAGGGCATAGACACCGCCCAAATCTGGTTGCAGCGAATCTGCTCGTCACATTTTGTGCCGGAAATTACGTCCTTCAGGTAGCCTTTTTCGGAAATGTAGAACTTTTCAAGGAAAGAAACCTTCACCTGCTCTGCCAGCTCGCCGTAGCCGGAACCATCACAGCCGGTGATGGTACTGAACTGCTCCATGATTTTCAGGGCGTTGTACCAGTAGGCATTGATTTCCACAGGCTTGCCGTGACGGGGCGTAGGCAGGATGCCGTTGACACAGACATCCATCCAGGTCACCTGATCCAGACCGCCGCCGGCACGAATCAGACCATCGGTATCCATGGAGATGGAGTGGTGGGTACCCTTCTTGTAATTGGCAATGATGCGCTCCATCACAGGCCACGCCTCCACCACGAAGGCATCGTCACCGGAGCGGCGGTGGTACTGCCATACCGCGTCAATCAGCAGCAGCGCCGCATCCACGGTGTTGTACATAGGCTTTGCCTCGCCCTCAGGGAACAGGTTGGGCACCAGACCATCCTTCTCGTAGGCAAGGAAGGTCCGCAGGATGCTCTTGGCATCCTCATAACGTCCGGTGGACAGGGTGCAGCCGGGCAAAGAAATCATGGTGTCCCGACCCCAGTCGCTGAACAAGGGGTAGCCGGCAAGAATGGTCTTGCCGTTTGTGGAGTCACGACGGGCAATGTAAGCATCGGCAGCCAGCACCAACTGACGGGCCATGGGGTCGGTAAGACCGGCAGCCTCCAGCAGCTTCTCCTGACGCTCATAGTGACTGCGCACCAGTGCTTCACCAGAAACTTCCTCATTATCCATAGCGAAAGTTACTTCAAAGCTGACTGTTTCTCCGGTTTTTACAAACTTTTCAATCCGACAAACCGCTGCCGCCAGACCTTCATCGGTCCGTCCGTCCTTGGCATCTTCGGAGTAGGACAGCAGCTGCCACACCGGCTCAATTTGTGTCATTTGGGCAGCGGTGCGGACATACAGCGTATAATCACCGGACTTGATGACACCGCCTTCATAGGCAAAATCCTTCTTCTGCGCCAGTACATCCTCACGGGGAACGAATTTCAGGAAAGGCTTGATGTTCAGTTTTACATCCTTGCCGGACTGATTCTCCACGGAGTACAGCACCGCAACGGTGTTCTTCTCCTGCGCCATGACCATCCGGCGAACCACACGGACACCCAGCACATCATAGCTCCAGCAGGGCAGTCCGTCATAGGCAAAGTCAGCCAGATGCTTGAAGCCGTTTTCCGGCTCAGTGCCGTCGGCGAATTCCTGTGTGGACAACCAAAGGGACTTGTCCCCCACCGTCAGGCTCTCCTGCAGGCGGTGGACCATATTGATGCGGACGTTGGGTGCCTTCACCGCTGCCACAAGGATGCCCTGATCGCAGCGGGGTACGCCGTAGCCGCCCATCACCGAAGCATAACCGCCCAGTCCGTTGGTCAGCAAAAAGCAGTTTTCCTGCGCCCGACCAAGGGTACGCATATCCTGTTTACCATATACAAATCTCATGATGGTATCCTCCTGTATCATGTCCTGTCTAGTATAATGATTTTACATCCGTCCGTCAAGGGATAATACTTCCTGCTCTGTCAGCAGGCGGCAATGCCCTCTGGGTAAATCCCCAAGGGTCAGACTTCCTTCCTGACGGCGTTCCAGATAATCCACATGCATTCCCCGGGATGCCATCATCCGACGGACCTGATGGTATTTTCCCTCGCAGACGGTAATCAGGCTCTCCCCTGCCCCCAGCGGCTCCAGCTTGGCCGGCAGGCACTCCGTGCCGTCACGAAGGGTCAGTCCCGCAGCGAAGGCTTCCACATCCTCTGCCGTGGCAGTCCCTTCATGGCCGGCGTAGTAGATTTTTGGAACTTCCTTCTTTGGCGAAATCAGCCGGTGGAGCAGGTCCCCGTCATTGGTAAACAGCAGCAGACCCTCCGTGGCTTTGTCCAACCGGCCCACCGGTTTCACATCCATGGCAATCCACTGCGGCGGAAGCAGCTCCATCACGGTAGGCTCCCTGTCCTCCGTGGCGGTGACGTAGCCGGCAGGCTTGTTCAGCATACCAACAATACGGACCTTGCCGACCAAGAGCGTGCCGTCCAGACAGACCACCTGCTTTGCAGGGTCAATTTTCGCGCTGTTGTCACGAATCACAGCACCATCCACCGTCACCCGGCCTGCCTTCAGAATCAGCTTGACCTGCGAACGGGTGCCAACACCGCTGTCGCACAGGAATTTATCCAAACGTTCCATAGTTCCTCCGTTCTATCCCTCTGTGGACACGCATAGGCTGTACAGCAAGGAGGGATCGATATGCTGGTAATGACCGCAAAGGTTGATAAAAAGAAGATATTTATTGTATTAGGTGTGATCGTGCTGGCCATCATTTTGCTGATCGGGCTTTTGGGTGGGCGGAAGGACGCAACCCCCACCGTCAGCGTGGCCAACAACGATGACCGGGTGCAGTTCCTCAACAGCCACGGCTGGGAGGTGACCACATCGCCTGTAGAATCCTGTCAGGTGCGGATTCCCGCAGAGCCTACGGAAGTATTTGACCGTTACAACGCCCTGCAAAAAAGTATGGGCTACGACCTGAACGAATACGCAGGCACCACGGTGATGCGCTATGTCTATCAGGTCAACAATTACCCTGGGGCCACCGAGCCTGTGTATGCCACGCTGCTGATCAGCAAGAATCAGGTCATCGGTGGCGATGTCACCGATACCGCCGCCAAGGGTGCCATCCGCAGCTTCACCATGCCCAAGGCATCGTAAATGA
>JAZSEN010000086.1:0-7411 GCA_045531675.1 Faecousia sp. | reverse complement strand
GTGACGCCGTTCTGCTCCTGCTCCTCCATTCCGCTGTTTATCGGTTTCACCAGCGCTGGACTTCCTCTCGGCGTAACTTTCTCTTTCCTGATCTCCTCTCCCATGGTGGACTTGGGAAGCCTGGTACTGCTGATGAGCATCTTTGGTTGGAAGGTCGCCGCCTCTTATGTTCTGCTCGGTTTAGTGATCGCCGTCGTAGGCGGTACGTTGATCGAAAAACTGCATTTGGAACATCAGGTGGAGGAGTTTATCCGCAGAGGTAAAGCCGTGGATATTCCCCAGCAGGAACTGACAGTCAAGGATCGTATGCAGTACGCTTGGGCGCAAGTAGTGTCCACCACAAAGAAGGTAACACCTTATGTGCTGATCGGCGTGGGCATTGGTGCCATTATCCATAACTGGATTCCGGAGGAATTCATTGTAAAAGTGCTGGGAACCGGCAATCCCCTTGGTGTGGTGATCGCCACTGTCGCCGGTGTTCCTATGTATGCCGACATTTTCGGCACCATTCCCATTGCGGAAGCGCTCCTTGCCAAGGGTGCACAGCTGGGCGTTGTTCTCAGCTTTATGATGGGCGTGACCACGCTGAGCCTTCCCTCTATCATTATGCTTCGCAAGGCTGTAAAGCCCAAGCTGCTGGGTATTTTCGTTGCAATCTGTACCATCGGAATTGTCATCGTTGGATACTTGTTCAACGCGATTCAAAATATCATTATTTAGTGGAGGTATTATTATGGCACTGTTTGGTTTTTGCAAGAAGAAAGAGGACGCGAGTATCCCCACCTGCACCTGTAACGGTGGCCGTGAGGTTGTGGATGCGGAGGTGGTGGAGAGCCTCGCCGGCTGCTGCGGAGCATCGGTTAAAGGCATTTGCTGTATCAAGGTTCTCGGCTCCGGCTGTAAGAACTGCCATGACCTGTTTGAAGCATCCAAGGCTGCGGTGAAAAATGTGGGGGTGACTATCGAAGTCGAATATGTGACCGATATGGAGCGAATTATGGAGTATGGCGTTATGAGTATGCCTGCTCTGGTGGTCAACGAGAAAGTTGTTTCCATGGGCAAGGTTCTCAAAGCTGCTGATGTGGAGAATCTGCTGCACAAATTGGGGTATTGATATGAAGAAGGTAGCATTTATCTGCGTTCATAATTCCTGCCGCAGTCAGATTGCGGAAGCTCTCGGAAAGAAGTTGGCAAGCGATGTGTTCGAAAGTTATTCCGCAGGTACGGAAACGAAACCGCAAATTAATCAAGATGCTGTTCGTTTGATGAAGCAAGTGCATGATATCGACATGGAGGAAACTCAATACAGCAAGCTGCTGTCCGACATCCCGGAGGTAGATGTGGTCATCACTATGGGCTGTAATGTGCAGTGTCCGTTCCTGCCCTGCTCTCATCGGGAGGACTGGGGATTGGACGACCCCACAGGCAAGAACGACGAGATATTTCTGGAGACGATTCGAAAGATTGAACAGAAGGTGTTGGAGCTAAAAGAGACTTTACGACAAGGTTGAGCTTATACATTGGTTTTACAGTTGCGCGAATCGTTCATCCAGTCATATGCCCGTATGCTTCCCGTGGGCAAAAACCGAACACCATGGAAGAGCGTTCGGTTCGCATCCGAGAGGTCGACGACTCGATCACGTTCAGGTCCACCTTTCGAGAAAAACCCCGCCAATTTGGCGGTGTTTTTTTCGTATGACCGCAATGAACGGAAGATTGCCCTGTACAAGGGAAATTCAAGACTTCAATCGATAGGTCCTGTTCCGATTTCCACCCTCTGCCACAACAGTTCCTTCTGCAATCAGTTCATTCAGATAATCTCTTGTGCGGGACGGTTTCAGGCCAATATAATCGGCAATAGCGGATGCTTTGGCTTCGATATGATCGGTAAGATAGACGATGATGGTTTCTTTCATCTTTGCGCTTATCGCCGATTTTTTATCGCCGATTTTTATCGCCGATTTTTTATCGCCGGTTTTTTCGAAGGCAAGAAACAGCACCGTCCTCTCTGGTTCGAGTTGCTCTGTGATTTCGGGCATCGCCCACCCCTGCTCACGCCAGACACGGAAGATGTTGGGGATGCCGCTTCCGGCGCGCTCGCCGATATCGATCAGGTTGAACATCCTCAGCATGGCACCGTTGCGGGGGTCGGACACGCCGCCGCTTTTCGCTGCATCGATCTCGATGCGAAAACCGCCGGGGTTGGCCATGGTGATGGTGTTCCGCTTTTTCATAATGACCAACCCCTGCCTGCCATAATAGTCGGCGTTGACCAGGCAGTTGGCCAGTGCTTCACGCAGGGCCTGATGCACAGAGGTATCATCCACTCTGGTACCGCCCTCCATTTTGAAGGGAACCTTGATGTCCTGGATCAGTTTGTTGTAGACACGGAAATAAAAGTCATACACATTGCCACTCCAGTCACCGGACGAGGAAATGATGCGGTCCGTCCAGCGAATGTCAGCATCGTACTGCTCCTGATAGTCCAGAAAGAAGGTGTTGAATTCACGTACAATGTCATATTCATTGCCGAACATAAGAAGTCCGGCGGAAGTAGGATGTTTCTTTCCATCGGAGCCAATGCCCACGGCACCAAGTTTCAGAAGGAAATCCTCGTCCTCCAATACTTCCCACACATGACCGGGACGGGAGAGCCGCATCCTCTGGCGGTAGCTGCGAACGCTTTCTTTGTTAAAGACGGACATATCCATTTCCTCGAGGACAAGCATATCCTGAGTCTTTACGGCGGCGTCCCGCACCATGGCCAGATACTCCTCGTTGGTGCAGCGGTAGTCACCCTCGCCGTTGCGGCGGTAGGTGCACAGGGGATTTCCGTCTACATAGACCGGCTTATAGGAACGCTCCGCACGGGGGACATTGATGACCACGATGTGGTTGCCATCCACCTTCTGAACGAACACATCCTTAGAGGACAGCACGTTCACGCTGGTCTTGCTTGGGTTGTTAACGATATCCCAGAACTCTTTGATGAGTTTCTCCGGGTCAGGCAAATCCACTGCGCGGAAGGACTTATCAGCCAGTTCCTCTACGCCCAGCAGAATGATACCGCCGTGCGTGTTGGCAAAGGCGGAGTAGGTTTCCCAAATGCTCTTGGGCAATCCACCGAGGGCTTTCTTGGCCTCAATGCGGTTGTTTTCCCGGTACTGCCCTATCTTGGAAAAGTCGATCATACTGCTCCCCCTTCACAAGCTTCTCGTGGATGGATTTTACACGGAATATAAAATATATTTTAACACAAAGAAGCTGTTGTGTCTATGAAATGCCCTGTTTCCAGATTTCAAGCTTCCTTTTCAGAGGCGGGATTCGGGGGCAAAGAAAGGCGTCGGTTTGCCTGCCTTGGAAAAATTTATGAAAAAAGATGTTGACAAACGATTCGCCTGGTGCTATGGTTAGTTACACAAGTAATGAACCCATTGACTTCGAGAGGCGGTGAACCGATGGAACGATTGACAGAACAGAAATCCATTTATCTGCAAATTGGCGAAATGATCGAAACAGATATCCTCAGAGGCATTCTTTTGGAGGAGGAGCAGGTGCCCAGCACCAACGAGCTGGCCCGGCTTTATACCATTAACCCCGCCACAGCCGCCAAGGGCATCAACCTTCTGGTGGACAGCGGCATTCTGTATAAGAAGAGAGGAATCGGAATGTTTGTAGCAAAAGGCGCGCGGGAAGCCATTCTGGCCAAGCGCAAAGAGGCGTTTGCCGCTGACCATATCGTGCCTCTGCTGGCAGAGGCCAAGAGCCTGGGACTTACGCAGGAAGAACTTATTAACATGATCAAGGAGAGCGAGAGTAAATGAATTTGATCTGTGAAAACATCACCAAGGTATATGGCAAGAACGAAGTTCTGCACAATGTCTCGTTGACGCTGGAGCAGGGCAAGATCTACGGTCTCATCGGACGCAACGGTGCGGGCAAAACCACCCTGCTGTCCATCCTCACCGCTCAGAATCCCGCAACCTCCGGCACCGTCGCTCTGGACGGCGAAAAAGTGTGGGAAACCCGCAGCAGTCTTGAAAAGCTCTGCTTTTCCCGGGAGCTGAGCCCCTCGGCCGAAAGCGGTCTGGCCTCCATGAAGGCCAAAGAGTATCTCCGTCTGGCTTCCATATATTATGTAAACTGGGACAAGGAAATGGAGAAGCAACTCATTGAGCTGTTCAAGCTGAACACCAAGAAGAAGCTGGGCAAGCTCAGCAAGGGCATGCTCTCTATGGTGACCATCATTGTGGCCATGTGCTCCAAGGCTCCCTTTACCTTCCTCGACGAGCCCGTGGCAGGACTGGACGTGGTGGCCCGCGAGCAGTTTTACAAGCTTCTGCTGGAGGAATACGCCCAGACCGGACGCACCTTTGTGGTTTCCACTCATATCATCGAGGAGGCTGCCGACGTTCTGGAAGAGGTCATCATTCTCCACGAGGGCAACATTCTTGTCAAGGCCAACGCGCAGGAGTTCGTGGACAGCGCCGTGTATGTCAGCGGCAAGAGTGAAGACGTGGACGCCGCCACCAGAGGTCTGGAGGTTCACCATGCCGAGGTCATCGGCCGCAGCAAGGGCGTGACCGTATTCCTCAAGCCCGGCGAGTGTGTGGACCAGAGCTACGACGTTTCGGTTCAGAGCGTCAACCTTCAGAAAGCCTTTGTGGCCCTCTGCGGGGAGGAGGCGTAACCATGGAGCGCACTCTCAAATTCTGGACACGGCACACCTGGGAGAGCGCGGGTGTGGAGCTCATCGTGGTGGCCTTCTTTTCGGTCATCACCATCGTCAGCACCAACGGGCTCGACTGGAATCTGTTCTTTTCCACGGTTCCGTTCTTCCTGATCCTCGCCGCGGTGTTCTGCATGATTCTGATCAACAGCAGCACCCAGATCCTCTACAATCCCCTGCTTCTTTCCATGGGCGAGACCCGCCGCAACGTGTTTCTCGGCTTTTGCTACTACCGCGCGCTGATCATCGCTGTGACGGTCGCCCTGTGCAGCCTTGTGTGGCTGCTGGCCCGAAGCAGCATTTCCGCCCGGGGGCTGGGAAGTCTGTTCAATATTATTGTTGTGCTGGTCATCGCCTCCTCCTTCGGAAGCCTGTTTGGCACTCTGTACGCCAAATGGAAATGGGTCGGCGTGATGCTGCTGGCCTTGTGCGGCGGCGTTGGCGGCGGCATGGTCGGTTTTCTGGCCTCCTCGGGCATTCAGCTGGAGCGGGCCTCTGTGGAGAATGTGTCCTCCTTCCTGCAGGAGCTTCCCTGGTGGGTCGCTTTGATCGCGGTGGGTCTTCTGGCCCTTGATCTTTTCTTCCACTGGATGTTGCTGCGCCGGCAGGAAGTGAAACTCTGACAAAGGAGAATTGCTATGGTTCTGATGAAATACATTCGCGCGAACCGCGCCGCGCCGCTCTATACGCTGCTCTGGCAGGCGATCTTTTTTGTGATCGGCCTTGGGATGGTCGCTTTTATCAACGGATTCCTCAACGAGGATCCCACCTATGCCTGTATGGGTTCGTTTTTTGCGCTGATCGCCACGCTGATCGGCACGCTGGCACGGGGAAATCTCAACGGTCACACCCGGTTCCGTCTTGCCGTTTCCATGGGCAGTACCCGGAGAAGCTTTCTTCTCTGCAACCCCATCATCACGGCTCTGACCGGTCTGATCGGCATTCTGGTTGCATGGATCCTGTATCTGTGCGAGCAGGCACTCTACGGCGTTTTCTACCCCGGCTTTGAAAACGATATGCCGCTGGACGCCCTTTTCAGCTGGCTTGGCATCCTGCTCTTCGTGGCAGTAACCGTTGTGCTGGATCTTGTCATGTCCGCCCTGATGCAGCGCTTCGGCGTCAAGGGTTTTCTGGCCGTCTGGCTCATCGGCTGCGGTGTATTTGTGCTTTTTTCCCATATGATCGGCGCACACACCGATGGCAGCACCAGCATCCTCGCCCGCATCGGCGCAGTGATCCTGACCGTCGTCACGGTGGTTCCCTGGCAGGGGTGGATCGCCGTGGGCGTTATCCTTGTGCTGGCACTTCTCGTCTTCTCTGTGAATACCTTTCGCAAGGCAGAGATCGCGCTGTAAGCCAACCTCCTGTACAACCGCTGCGGTCCATATACAGACAGCAGCAGAGCCTCGTTGGTGTATTCCAACGAGGCTCTGTTCTTTTTACAAAATAAGTTGAAGCACTTGATCGATATTCTTTTTCCCAAATGAGATCTTGTCGTCATTGACAACAAGGCAGGGAACGCTCATGACCTGATAGCGCTGCTTCAAATGCTCAAAATGTTGAATGTCATATACATGAGCTGTAATGCGAGTATTTTCCACCGCGATGCGCTGCGCTGCCACGACCAGATCCGGACACATGGCACACGACAGCGTGACCAGAATCTTGATATTCACGCAATCCGTGATCGCGGCGATTTGCCGCTTTGTATCGCTGTCGATTGCCTGTCCGGGGCCTGCGGCATTGTACAGGCCGAGTACAAAAGAAGTAAACTCGTGACCGCTTGGCACGCCGTGGAAGGCCAGCCCGGTTTCTGTTCCATCGGCTGTGCACACGGTGACACACGGAGCCATGTCGCCCGACGCGTTGCGCTGCGCAACCGAAACCGTAAGCTTGTCGGACAACTCTGCCAGCGCGGTGATGAAGTGCTCCAGCTCGGTCGAAACAGGGCGCTCATCCAGATACAGCTTCAACAGCAGCGGCGTTTCCATGCGGGCAAATACCGTGTCCAGCTGCTGCCGCATTTCGCCGGTGAACAGCGTCCCGGACTCGTTTGCCTGCTGCACTTCAATCCCGGCCGCTGCCCGGTTGCCCGTCGGCTCAGGCGCATCGGCACGCAGGCCGGTTTTTCGATGCATGGCGTCTACATATTTTTCCAACTCGGTTGCGGCCAGCGCACCGTCACTGGTCGCCGTGACCACCTGCCGCAGCGGCTTGATGCATACGTCTCCGGCCGCATATACGCCATCCACGCTGGTTTTCCGGGTGGCATCGGTTACGATATAGCCCTGTTCGTTCAGCTCCACCGCGCCTTTCACCAGCTGCGTGTCAGGACGGTATCCCGCTAACACGAACACACCGAAGCTCTCGTCATCGGGGCGTCTCACTTCGGTCACCTCTCCGGTGACGGGATTTCTGTATCTGGCATAAGTCAGTCCATATTGACCGGACACTTCCTCCATGACCGTATTGGTCAACACCGTGATTTTCTCGTGGTTTTTTGCCTGCTGCGCAACCGACGCGGCGCAGGAAAAATCGTCTTTTCGAATGAGAATGGTCACATACCGGGCGAATTTGGTCAGAAACACACTTTCCTCTGCCGCTGCATAGCCGCCGCCAACCACGAAAATTTCTTTTCCGGTGAAGAACTCTCCATCACAGGTGGCGCAGTAGGCAACACCA
>JAZSEN010000128.1:0-43309 GCA_045531675.1 Faecousia sp. | reverse complement strand
CCTTGTTGGTGATGTTCATAACGGTGTCCACATCGAACAGGCTGTTCACATCCTGACAGACCACCGCCAGACGCTCCAGTCCCATACCGGTGTCGATGTTCTTCTGGGCAAGCTCGGTGTAGTTGCCCTGTCCATCATTGTCGAACTGGGAGAAAACGTTGTTCCAGACCTCCATATAGCGGTCGCACTCGCAACCCACCTTGCAGTCAGGACTGCCGCAGCCGTACTTCTCGCCACGGTCATAGTAAACCTCGGAGCAGGGACCGCAGGGACCGGAGCCATGCTCCCAGAAATTATCGGACTTGCCAAACCGGAAAATACGTTCAGGAGCAACGCCGATTTCCTTGTTCCAGATTTCAAAGGCTTCCTCATCGTTTTCGTAGATGGAAGGATACAGACGGTCCGGATCCAGACCGACCACCTTGGTCAGGAACTCCCAGCACCACGCAATGGCTTCGCGCTTGAAGTAATCACCGAAGGAGAAGTTACCCAACATCTCGAAATAAGTGCCGTGACGGGCGGTCTTACCGATGTTCTCAATGTCACCGGTACGGATGCACTTCTGGCAGGTGCAGACACGGCGGCGGGGAGGCTCAACCTCACCCTTGAAATAAGGCTTCATGGGCGCCATGCCGGAGTTAATCAGCAGCAAAGACTGATCGTTCTGAGGAATCAGAGAAAAACTGGGAAGACGCAGATGCCCCTTGCTCTCGAAGTAGCTCAGGAACATCTCACGCAGCTCGTTTACACCATAAGGCTTGGGATTCATAAAAATACCTCCAAAAAAATAAATCGCCCCTATAAACATAGGGGCGACAGGAATCGCGGTACCACCCTAATTCACCTGCATAGCAGGCATCTTAGACACTCTGTAACGGGAGCTCCCGTTCCGGTCCTCCCGGGCTGCTCAGAAGTGGCGCACAGACCTATCGCCGAGGGCTTTCACCATTCCCCTCTCGCTTCAGGCATCGAATCTGCTTAGCTTCCTCAATGCATTTGCATATCTTTGATATTTTAACACAAAATCCTAAAAAGTCAACTATTTTCCATAAATATTCTGCAATCCAGTTCTGAATTAATTCCAGCCAACGAAGGAAGTATCCACATCCAAATACAATTCTCCAATTTCAAGATTCGTCACCTGTTCAGAGGAAATAAAGAAAAATCCCTTCTGTACCTCGCACAACTCCCCATATTCACCAAAGAAACTATTAACATAAATCTGATCGATATAGAAATCATTTCCCTCCCAATTATCATCAAGCTTGACATAGTGGTATCCGTCCTCATCGATTATAGGTTGATACCTTAAAAAATTATAGTATCCATGCTCTCCTTCGACGGTATAAAGGAATGCGACTTTCTTATCTCCGTTGAACACACGGTATACTTTATACGCCTCTTGCGTATAGCCCCAGAAGTGCTTTTTGACAGGAGTAATGTATTCAAACAACTCATATTCCGACTCCAGACCGTTTTCATCGACAATAGGCCAGCTATTATAGAATATCCGATAATCACCGGTATCAAAATATTCATTATCCGCAAAGTCACCCGCCGCCATCTCCACGGTCAGTCCATAATCGTATTCTTCAATCCAATAGGGTATAAGACACATCAAAGCCAAGATAATGAACGAAAGTAAAATCATCACCATTTCAGCCCATCTTCGCAGACGACGGTTTTTATCTACGATGACAGTCTCCGGCTCACTGGTTGCAATATCCTCTCCGGAAATACCAAATTCCTGCTCCAGCCGTTCCATGGACTCTGGATTTGGTAGGCCCAGACCATTCTCCCATTTCGCTACCGTACTGCGACTGACGAATAGTAACTCCGCCAACTGTGCTTGGGATAGCCCTCTTTCTTTTCGAAACTGTTTCAATTTGTCTTTTAATTCCACAACAGAGCCCTCCTTTGCCATGATTATAGCACAAAACACTAAAAATGTGATGTTACTTCTTTGTTACCCCACACTTTTATGTTGTTCTGATTTCAAGTAACATCAAATTCCCGGATGGCAAACGCCATCCGGGATAAGAAATTACTTGTACAGGGGGAACTTCTCACAGATGTCGGCAACGGTTGCCTTCACCTCTGCCTGCGTACCCTCGAAGTCACGGGCAGTCAGGGCCACGCAGTGAGCGATACGCTTCATCTCCTCAGCACCCAGACCACGGGTGGTAACAGCAGCAGTACCGATGCGGACACCGCTGGTGATGGAAGGCTTCTGGGGATCGTTGGGGATGGCGTTCTTATTCAGGGTGATGTGGTTGGCATCGCAGCGCTCCTGCAGCTCCTTGCCGGTGATGTTCATGGGACGCAGATCCGCCAGCATCAGATGGTTGTCGGTGCCGCCGGTAACCAAATCAAAGCCCTCCTCCAGCAGAGAAGCCGCCATGACCTTGGCGTTGCTGACCACGTTATGCGCATAAGCCTTGAAATCGTCGCTCATGGCCTCCTTCAGGCACACCGCCTTAGCAGCGATGACGTGCTCCAGAGGACCGCCCTGAGTGCCGGGGAACACAGCGGAGTTCAGCTTCTTGGCGTACTCCTCCTTGGCCAGAATCAGGCCGCCACGGGGACCGCGGAGGGTCTTATGGGTGGTGGTAGTAACAATGTCAGCATAGGGCACGGGGCTCTGGTGCGCACCGCCTGCAACCAGACCAGCAATGTGCGCCATGTCCACCATCAGGATAGCACCAACCTCGTGGGCGATGTCCGCAAAGATGCTGAAATCAATGGCACGAGGGTATGCGGAGGCACCGGCAATAATCAGCTTGGGCTGGCACTGCTTTGCCATATCACGAATCTGGTCATAATCAATCAGGCCAGTATCGTGGTTGACATCGTAGGACACAACATTATAATACTTGCCGGAAATGTTGGCAGGGCTGCCATGGGACAGATGGCCGCCGTTGGCAAGGCTCATGCCCATCATGGTATCGCCGGGCTGCAGCAATGCCAGCTGCACCGCCATATTGGCCTGAGCGCCGGAGTGGGGCTGGACATTGGCAAACTCCGCACCGAAGAGCTTCTTAGCGCGCTCGATACACAGAGCTTCGATTTCGTCAACAAACTGGCAGCCGCCGTAGTAGCGCTTGCCGGGCAGACCCTCAGCATACTTATTGGTGAGGATGGAGCCCATAGCGGCAATGACCGCAGGGGATGCAAAGTTCTCGGAAGCAATCAGCTCCAGACCGTCCTGCTGACGACCCAGCTCCCGATTCATCATAGCAGCCAGCTCAGCATCATAGTTGGAAACAAATCCGATGGAATCAATAGGTTTACCGTACATAATATTTTCCTTCTTTCTGAAAAAATGCAGTCCCCAAATAAATGAGGACTGCATCAAAGTCGCATATATATCATGCTTCTCCGTCCTTTTGCCTGAGAGATTCGGCTCACGCCTTGCACCTTCGGCACACAACTGAATGTGTTCTCCAGAGAGTCCTCCGCCCCCGGTTCTGACGTTCCGGAAACTTCTTAGGTTATTTGGTTTTCTGTATACAGTATACGCGTTTTTCTGAAAATGTCAACTGTTTCTTGCAGTTTTGTCAGAGTGTACATCCGCATAGCTTTTGCAGCTGTTTTTCTGTGTATTTTCATCATTCCTTGGAAACGAGAAACAGCTTTTTGGAGAAGCCTCCCCGTTTCCGGTTCTTGCAGTCGTAGACCTCAGTCAATTCCTGACGGGAGGCCCCCAGACTATCCGCCAATGCGTATACCACTTCCAGAATATCAGCCAACTCCTCAAGATTACGGTCCTGATGGAATTCCGCGACCTCCTCATCCAGTTTCTTTTCCAGACAAAGTCGATACGCCTCATCATCCAGAATCCGCACCACAGGACGTTCCCCATTTGCTTCGATAAGCTCAGGAATCCGGTCCCGTACCAGCTTGTTGTATTGCATCCGCAATCCCCTTTCTGCTGAGCATCATCCGCCCAGATTGGTCAGGAACTGACGTTTCTTTTCCGGCTGGTAACCGGCATAGTCCAGACTGCGCAGTTTATCCAGCGCCACAGTCTGCAGCTCCTGCCAGCTTTCCGTTTCTTGATTGACAAGGATTGGATAATACCATACACCATTCACTTCTGCCGCATCGCAATCTCCCGGTGCATCGCCCACCATCAGCACATGATCCGGCGCATAACCGAATTTCAGCATTTCTTCGATGCAATGGGATTTGCTGCCGCAATCCTGTGCCAGCAGAATATCTGTATGCTCCAGCAGTCCATGGATTGTCCACTCCTCCACAACCGCGTCACGGTTGGCGCTGGACACCACTGCCACGTCCGCAAAGGTATGGGCCGCTTGCAATCCCTCTTTCGCTCCGGCGAAGGGAACCTTCAGTTCCTGAGGTAACTGAACGATGCAGGTATTGACTGCCTTGCTCCATGCCAGTGCCTTCTCAAGACACCGTCTCCCCTCTCCTTCCGGAGTGTCCAAAATCGCCTGTGCCAGCGCATCATTGGACAACGCCTTTGTGGTCTCGACCCATGCACACAGCGTTTCAATACCGGGAACAGGCGTATAGCATTCATTGACCTCCGTCAGCGCCAGCGCCAGACCCTTGAAACGGTTGATACCGCGGGTCATGCGGAACAGGTTCACCTGATTCCAGCTCTCCAGTATGGGCGCTCTCCATTCATCCAGTTTCCACTCCACAACCATGCAAGGACCAAAGCAATGGAAATGCTTGCAGTTCATGGTGTCCATGGCGCAGCCGTCGGAGTCCACGCAAACCAGAAAGTCATGCTTTCTTTGAAAAGAATCAAAAACGGACATGGTATCCTCCTTACATATGGGTATCCCACATGCCGCAGTAACTATCGATGGGATCGATGCCCTTGAAGGCATCAGGTCCGGTGACCAACGCTTCCACAAGCGCATCCATGGTGTCATCATTGCTGTCATAAGCATTGATGTAGGTTCGCAGCATAGGCGCATCCGCCAGCATGGTAGGCTTGTTCACAGAGATGCCCACCACCGGCAGTTCGTGGACATACCAGGGAATCTCTCCGCCGCCCTTGGACATGCCAAAGGCAGGATGTCCGTTGGCAACATTAAACAGAGAAATGACCAGATCCTGCTCAGACGTAAAATCGCTGATGGCGTTCTTGCCGGCGAAATAGATGTTAAGATTGAAGGGTTTACCTGCCTTCACATCAGCCAGAATCTTATCCAGAGGGCTGACGTAAATAAATGCATCAAAGCCCTTCTCAATCAACCGGTCACGGAGTTTCTCCGCAGGTGTCTTTTTTGCGCCGCCCATGCCCATGGCCATAGCCGCCAGCGCCGCCATAGGACCGTCGGCACCCTTGATGGGCACAATCATGATGCGCTTTGTCTTTTCAGGACTGAGGGGCAGCACACCCTCATCCTTGTACTTAACCAGTGTCAGACAATCCTTGGAAATCTCCCCGGCAACAGCACGATATTCCGGATTGGACAGCTCAGCGGCACAGTATTCATCGCTCGGACAAAGGGTTTCCTTTTTGTTCAATCCCATCTTCGCCTTCAGGCCAAGAATACGGGTCAGAGCTTCCACCATGCGTTCCTCGGAAATAATGCCGTTTTTGTAGGCATCGAGCATGGTGTTGTAGTCCTCATCAGGGTCATTGAAGAACAGGAACATATCGCAGCCGGCATTGATTGCGGCAGGCAGCATATCCTTACGCTTCATCCGGTTGGTCATAGCAACCATGTGGGACGCGTCGGTAACCACCATGCCGTTGAAGCCCAGCTTATCACGCAGCAGCCCTGTCATAATCTCGGGGCAAAGGGTAGCCGGCATCATCTCGTCCATAGTGATATCCGGATTCAATGCCTGCATATAAGTGGGCATCATAATGTGACCGCCCATAATGGCGTCCAGTCCTCCGTCAATCAGGGTCTTATACACATAACCGTAGGAGGCCATCCAATCTTCCTCACCGAAATGATTGAGGTTGTTGGACATATGGGCATCCCGATAATCCTGACCGTTACCAGGGAAATGCTTGGCGCAGGCAGCTACGCCTTCCGTATCGTGAACGCCATCCATGTACGCCTTGCCCATGGTCGCAACCAGCTTGGGGTCGTTACCGTAGGCACGGGCGAGCACCTCCTCGCACTCCCAGTTGTAGGTGATATCCACCACAGGCGCGAAGGTCATATTGCAGCCGGTCGCATAGGTCTGGGCACCGGAGATGCGACCCATGGCACGGGCGTAGTCGGTCTTACCGGTCGCACCAACTTTGATTTGATTGGCAACGAAGGTTCCGTCAGGACAGACACCGTTACCACCCTGCTCAGGATTACAGGCAATAAACACAGGAATCTTTGCGTATTTTTGAAGAGTCCGGTTCTGTTCCAAAACCTTCGCGCCGGGCATGGCATTATAGCGACAGCCGCCCAGATGGTATTTCTCCATCAGCTCTTTCAGGTAGGCCTCCTCCTGAGATGCGGTAAGCTGAAAGAACAGCTGACCGACTTTTTCCTCATCGGTCATACCGGCAATAACAGACTCCACCCAGCGGATATCCTCATCACCGAGCAGATAGGGCTTAGCCCGTAAATCAACCATAATCATCACAATTCCTTTCGTTGGAGTATACGTACCGGAGTGGAAATAACCATCGCGGTAAGGTGGCGACTCCATAGATTCATATGGTATTATATCAGATTCTCTGTCATTTTCAATAGTTTATTTCAAAAATCCATGAGCGATTTATACATTTTTAACAATCAATCTGTCACCTGCTCTGCGTTATTACCAATAAAGCATCAAAAACCTTCCAATTACTCAATCAGGCCGGTCTCAATTTCAATTGACACTACCTGTAAAGAGTGCTATAATTGCAATGAAAAAAAATGAAAGGAGATTCCTTATGAACTGTCCCAAATGTGGTGCTCCCAATTCACCGGACACCAAGTTCTGCATTAGCTGCGGTGCTCCAATCGCGGCTACCGAGCCCATCCCTCCCCGTCCGCCTGTGGAGAACGACTCCTACAGGCAGCATGCCAAGACTCCGCTTTCCACTACCCTGTCCAACATTCTTACAAAGGCAAAGACTTTGTTCAGTAACAAAATCGTACTGTACAGCCTTATCGGCGTCGTTGCTTTACTGGTCGTGCTGTTGGTAGGCTCCGCCATTGGCAATAGCGGTAACGGCTACATTCAGCTGAAGCAGAATATCACCTACTACCCTGCCGATGATGGCGAGTACAGCATCATCGTTGGCAAAAAGGTTCTGAAAAAGACCATCGAATGCGACGAAGGCATCGATTCGCTCACCAGCAGTCTGGACGGCAAGACCGCTGCCATACTGACCGGTGACAACGAGCTGTACGTCGTTTCCGGCACCAAGCTGAAGCTGATTGCCGAAGATGTTGTCAGCTACGCCCTTAGTGTCAACGGCAAGGGTATTGTCTATTCCTCCCGTGACGATGATGACAAAACTACTTCCTTGTACCTGGCCAAGGTCAGCAATGGTAAGTCCGCCAAAATCACCGGCAATCTGGGCGGCAAATTCGTCATCGCTCCCGACGGCATGTCCGTTGCTTATTATGAAGATGGCGGCAAAGACAGCGCCGACGAGCTGATGTACTTCAAGGGCAAAAAGAGCACCTCTATCTGCGATGATGAGCAGTCTAAGCTGCTCGGCATGTCCAACAACGGCAAGCAGATTTATGTTTCCATCAGCAAAGAAAGCGATGGCGGCAGCGAAACCGTTCTGTACTCCTTCAACAACAAGGGTAAAAAGGTAAAGCTGGAAACTATCAGCGGCTCCGTTCGCTTCAACAGCGACCACACCCAGATTCTGTTCAAGAACGACGAAGGCAAGAGCTTCATCGCCACCAAAGGCAAAGAGGCTAAGAAGGTCCGCAACGGTTCTCTGAGTCTGATTATCGCCCCCGGAAGTTCCGCCATGAGCAGCACCTTGCCGGTTTCCGATTTGTATGGACACGTTTACTCCAATGGTGAAGGCGATGTCTATATGATTAAGAAGAATAAGGACATCAAGCTGGTTTCCAATGCTAAGAGCATCCAGCTGGACGGCTCTGCCGGATATCTGTATTACATCTACAACGGTGAAGAGGTCCGCATGGCCAAAATCAGCCACGGAGAAAAGGCCAGCGAAAAGGCTAAGACCATTGTGGACGAGAGTGTTGGTTATGTAGTCACCTACGACCGCAAGTTCGTTTACTTCGTTGACGGCGATACTCTGATGTCCGTCAACGGCAAGAAGGGTGGCACTCCGAGAGAGGTTACCGACAATCTGGATGGCGATGCAGCTCTGACCAAAGACAGCAGACTCTACTATACCATGGACGGCGACCTGTACGTGGTTACCAACGGTAAGAAGGGGAAAAAGGTTCTGAGTGACGTGGATAGCGTTATCAACTCCGACAACGGTTATGTCTACGCCAGAGGCGATGGTAAGCTGTACATTTCCACCGGCTCCAAGAAGCCTACTATGGTTCTCGATTTGGATGACTGATTGAATCGCATATACTGCCAAAGCGCTCAGCGCTTTGGCAGTTTTATTTATCCCTAGTCGAACAAAGGAAATGATGATTGAGCTGTGCAACGCGAAACAACAATTTATCCTGGAAATCAAATTGACATTTTTTCATTGTGCAGTATAATAAATTCATAGACAACTCTAAAGGAGGCATTGTTATGGCACCAAAAATCATTACCATCAGCCGTGAGTTCGGCAGCGGCGGTCGTACCATCGGACGCAATGTGTCAGAAGTGTTGGGCATCCCCTTTTACGACAAGGAATTGGTGGACCAAATTGCTCTTGAGTCCGGATTCGCCCCGGCCTTCATCGAAGAGCACGGCGAACACTCCCCTTCCAGCAGCCGCTTTGCCTATGCCTTTTCCCATCAGGCAATTCCCGGTGCCATGAGCGGTATGTCCACCGCTGATTTTCTGTGGAGCATCCAATGTCAGGTCATTCAGCAACTGGTTGAGAAAGGACCCTGTGTCATCGTCGGTCGCAATGCCGACTACATTCTGAAAGACCGTCCCGATGTTTTGGACGTTTTCATTCACGCCGATATTGAGAAGCGGGCAGACCGCATCGTCCGTCTGTATGGCGAATCAGAAAAGAGTCCCGAAGCCCGTCTGAACGAAAAGGATAAGCGCCGGAAAATCAACTATCAGCACTACACCGGTCGCACATGGGGCATGTCCCAAAACTACGACCTTTGTCTGGACAGCGGCGTCCTCGGCATCGACAAATGTGTCGAAATCATTGTCAGTGCCGCTAAATAAGTGGAAATCCCGTGGGTTTTACCCACGGGATAATTTATTTCTTTTTGTCGACTTCTTTGAAAGAGGCCGCCAGATACATCAGTCCAATTAACGCGAACAGACCGGTCGCATCTTTGATAAAGGCAGTCAGTCGCAGGCGAAACACCTGTTGTCCCAGTTCAAAGCCAAAGAACCGTACCAGCGCCGTGAGGACATATCCTGCAACCGCAATTTGCTTGCTCAAATATCCGCCAGCCACACCGATAATCAGCACGCCGCAGCCCGCATATGCAATAATCGCCAGAATAGTGCGCAGCCATAATCCATATCCAAAGCTCTGTAAAATCATGAGCAGCCCAACACCGGCAGCCATCATGGCGTATACACCGGGCAGATTCAGCCGAAGAATCCGCAGCATCACAATAAAAGCCGCCTCCACCAGCATCGGCAGAATCATCCAGGTCAGAAGTTCCCAAAAATGAATGGTTTCAATCTGAACACAGCCAAAATAATAAACCGCCCGAAGGAAGAACGACAGACCGCACATAATCAGCGCTCCACCCATGCTTTTCCCGGTCATATCCAAGGTGTACCGTTTCATCTTTCTTTGTGCCATAAGCGCACCTCCCGTCCATTATCGACATTATACGTCATTTTGTCGACAAACGCAACTGTTTTATACCGTAGCGGGCTCACCATCAGCGATGTGGATGCTGACACCGTTGACCTCCACATCCTCCTCGGCGTTGATCAGGATGTACTTAACGCCGCCAATGATGCGGGTTTCAATCAAGTCGGCCCGATCTGGTGCCACCTTGATGGAAACGTCCGGCAGCTTGATTTCAAACCGTTTGTTATCAATGATATTCTTCGGATGCAGATCCGCCTCAAAGCCAAAGGCCTCATCATAATCCACGCTGAACTTCGCCATATGCTCCTCAGATACGCCGCAGGAGGACAGCACCTCCTTCACATCCGACTTGCCCAGCAGCAAGGGGTCAGGAACTTTGCTTTCCTTGTGCAGTTCGATTCGCTGGCAAATCTGGTCATGAACCGTCTGCATCAGATCCATGCTACAATCCTCATCCAGAGAAGTGGTCAGCAGCGCCTCGAAGGTCTTCTTCTGCTCCGCCGCAGGTCTGGGGATAGGAGCATTGAACACTGCCTCCACAAATGCCTCATGGCTTTCCTTGGGACTGTGGGTATAATAGAGGGCGTTGTAGATGTTGGTGGCACGATTGTCGAAGGCCGGGAACAAAAAGCCCAACTCCGGCGCAGATACAATATTCTGCATACCACCGTCATGGAATTCCTTGGTTTCGGGAATGTAGTGCAGATTGGGTTTGGTCTGTTTCACCGGACAAATGGCGCACAGCAGATAGGTGTAAACCTCCTCAGAGGCATCCGCCTGACTGAAATCATCCTTGCTCTTGAAAGGTACATCATAGCTGTCGCAGCCAAGCAGAATCAGATAGTTGCTCTGCAGCGCCACCGTTTCCACGACTTTTTTGTAAAACTCCATACGAAGGTTTTCTTCCTTCAGCTTGGAGCCACGCAGCTCCATCAGCAGCTTATGCTCCGGAGAATCCGCCACCTGTGAGGTCTTAAAGGTAATATCAATCAGGTTCTTCCCGATGGTACCGGAGAGACTGCGCCGCATTAGACCAAAATACTTTTCCGCCTCGTTCTCCGGCATAATACCGGTGCTTTGCTGAAATTCTGCAATGATTTCCTTATTTTCGTTGACATAGCAGCCATAAATAGCCGTCATATTGCTGCGGTCCCGACGGATTCTACGTCGGATTTCACCGATTTCCTTGTTGTTCATAATATCCTCGCCATATGTAATAATTCGCGGCAAGCCGCTTTCTCATTATACCACAGTCCTTCGGGTATTTCCACAAAAATTTTGGCGCACCCTGCGGTGCGCCAAAAATAATCAATCCCAAAGACACTTCCAGTTTTGAGCGAAGTACTCGATGCCGGAATACACCGTGGTGACTACAATAACGCCTACTACTGTCCAGCACAACCACGCTACTGTGGGGAATGCCATCATAAAACACAGACCCACCATAGAGCTGGCGGTCTTGACTTTTCCGCTCCAACCGGCGGCAATCACATTGCCCTTGCCAACGGCCACCAGCCGCAGACCGGTAACCGCAAACTCGCGGGTCAGCACAATCATCAGCGCCCACGCCGGAACGATTTTCCATTCACAGAACATGGTCAGCGCCGCAATGGTCAACAGCTTATCCGCCAGCGGGTCAAGGAACTTACCAAAATTGCTGACCTGATTGTACTTTCGGGCGATATAGCCGTCCACAAAATCCGTGATGCTGGCAAGAATGAACACACCAAGTGCGCTCCACATCCACCAGTTTGCCTGTCCACCGCTGATATACATCAGCACCATGTAGACTGGAATAAACGCAACCCGAATCAGGGTGATTTTACTTGCAGTTGTCATACTTCCTCCTCTACGATGTAACCGGACAGGTCTCCTTCAATCAGTCCATCGACACAGACAGCCACAAAGGCACCTTCCGACAAATCTTCATCGCAGGCAATCCATACCCGACCGTCGATATCCGGCGAATCGGCATAGGTACGACCGAAATACTGACCAAATTCCTCATCGTAGCCATCCACCAGCACACGCAGGGTCTGACCGATGATGGCTTCGTTATATTCGTCCATGATTCTGGACTGGATGGTTTCCACCATGGCGGCACGGCTCTGAGCCGTCTCCAAATCCGGATGCTCCATTTCTGCCGCCGGTGTCCCCTCCTCGGGAGAGAACGGAAAAGCGCCAACCCGCTCCAGTTTCATGTCCTTCAGGAACATACACAGCTCCTCAAATTCCGCCTCGCCCTCGCCGGGCAGTCCAGTGATAACACTGGTACGCAGCACCAGTCCGGGGATTCGCTGCCGCAGCTTCGCGAACAGTCCACGCAGGTATTCCCCGTCACCGCGGCGGTTCATCAGCTTCAGGATTTTGCTGTTGCAATGCTGGATGGGAATGTCCAGATATTTGACAATCTTCGGCTCCGACGCAATAACATCAATCAACGCATCGTCAATCTCGTCGGGATACAGATAGTGAATACGGACCCACTCCAATCCCTCGATTTGGCACATCTGCCGCAGAAGCTCCGGCAACAGCCGTTGACGCTCCGGGAAATCCGTTCCGTAACGGCTGGTATCCTGTGCCACAACGATGAGTTCCTTCACGCCACTATCCGCCAGAAGCCGTGCCTCGTACAGCACATCATCCATCTGACGGCTGCGGAACTTACCGCGCAGGTAAGGAATCACGCAGTAAGCACAACGATTGTCACAGCCCTCGGCAATTTTAATGAATGCGTAATGCTCCGGTGTAGTAACGATTCGACCGGTTTCCACCTCCGGCGCATCAATGGAGCCAAAGCTGCTGACGCTTTCATCGTTCAGAAGCTTGTCAATAGCAGGTACGATTTCCGTGTAGCTTCCGGTGCCAAGAACACCATCCACCTCCGGCAGCTCTGCCATGATTTGCTCCTGATAGCGCTGAGAAAGGCAACCTGTGACAAGAATCTTGCCTACGCTCCCCTGCTCTTTCAGTTGCGCTGTCATCAGGATGTAGTCGATGGCTTCGGACTTTGCCGAATCAATGAAACCGCAGGTGTTGATTACCACCACATCGCAGCCTTCAATACCGGCACAGACCTGATGCCCTGCCTCCTGGACCCGATACATCATCCGTTCGCAGTCCACCTGATTTTTCGCACAACCAAGGGAAATAAAACCAATATTAGCCATTAATCTTCCTCCAGATAATCCTGCTCCAGCAAGCGAAGAGCCTGCCGGATATCGCCGTAGCTGTGTCCACGACGAAGAAGAGCATCCACAGCACGTTTCACGGATTTATCGGACCAGTCCGAGTCCACTCTGGCCCGTAAAAACTCCACGATTTTCGACATCTGATCCGGATAATCCTCCAGCGCTTCTTCCCAGAACTCTTTGGGAATTCGCTTTTCGTACAGCGCCTGTTTGGCTCTGGCGATGCCATATCCCTTACTAATACACCGACTGACCACCTGCGCGGCAGTCTGCCTGTCATCCAGAAGGTTCAGCTCCTCCATCCATGCCACCGCACCGGCTGCCTGCTTCGGATCCTCACCTTTCTGAATCAGCCGGCGCTCCAAATCCGATTTGGACACACTGGATGCGGATACGATTCGTACCGCCCGCATCTTGGCTGACATCTCACCGGCAGCCTTCCGAAGAGAAGCCAACTCCTCTTCCTCCAACTCCCTACCGGTATAAAGTCCAAAATCCTCCAACGTCTGCCGATACAGTCGCAGACTGGTGCCATCCTCAAAGCGGAGCAAATATCGCCCCGCCCGGTCAGGTCTGGAGGCCAGAGATTCAATCTTCATCGCTGAAATCGTCGGCGCTTACCGCCACCGGACGCTCTGCTGCCTTGGCAGGCTTGGACTCGATGCCCATGAGCTTGCCCATATTGGCGCGGACTTCTTCCTCGACCTTCGCGGCGATTTCTGGATTCGCCTGCAGATAGGTTTTAACACTGTCCTTACCCTGACCGATGCGCTCGTCTCCCATGGAGAACCAGCTGCCGCTCTTCTGGACGATGTCCAGCTGAACCGCCAGATCCACCAGTTCGCCCCACTTGCTGATACCCTGACCGTAGTAAATATCGAAAAACGCCTCACGGAAAGGAGGTGCGACTTTATTCTTCACAACCTTAACACGGGTCTTGTTGCCAATCAGGTTACCATTCTCCTTGATAGCCTCCACCTTCCGCACATCCAGTCGAACGGAGGAATAGAACTTCAGAGCATTGCCGCCGGTGGTAGTCTCGGGGTTGCCGTACATCACACCGATTTTCATACGCAGCTGGTTGATGAAGATAACCACGCAGTTGGTCTTGGCGATATTGCCGGCCAGCTTACGCAGTGCCTGAGACATCAATCGTGCCTGCAGGCCCACGAAGGTATCGCCCATTTCACCCTCGATTTCCTGACGGGGGGTCAGAGCAGCAACGGAGTCCACGACCACCACATCCACCGCTCCGGAACGAACAAGCGCATCGGTAATCTCCAGCGCCTGCTCACCGGTATCCGGCTGAGAAACCAGCAAATCGTCGGTATTCACACCCAGAGCGGCTGCATACACAGGATCCAGAGCATGCTCCGCATCCACGAATGCTACCTCACCGCCACGCTTCTGGGCCTCTGCCAGAATGTGCAGCGCCAACGTGGTTTTACCAGAAGATTCGGGTCCATAGATTTCGATAATACGTCCCTTGGGAACACCGCCGATACCCAGCGCCGCATCCAGCGCCAGAGAGCCGGTGGGAATCGCCTCCACGTTCATCTCAGGGCGGTCACCCAGACGCATAACGGCACCCTTGCCGTAGTTCTTGTCGATTTGAGCCAGCGCCGTCTGCAGAGCCTTATTCTTGTCAGTTGCAGGGGCGGGCGCTTCATAGTTTGTCTTTTTGGTTGCCATTACTGTTCATCCTTCCGTTGGGCCAGTACAGCCCGTTCTCTATCGTTATAGTCTCTTGCCCGTTCAATAATCGTATAGCCGTTATGCTCCAGCAGGCGACACACATCGTCCCCCTGCCCCATGCCAAACTCAAAGCACAGATATCCGCCGGGTTTCAGGATTGAAGTATAGTTTTTAATAATGGAGCGGTAGAAAAGCAATCCATCCTCGCCGCCATGGAGCGCCAGATGGGGCTCATAGTCCTTAACGCTGGCAGGCAGCTGCTCCATTTCCGCCGTAGTCACATAGGGCGGATTGGACACAATCATGTCGAATTTTCCAAGAAACGCGGAGGGTGCATTCAGCGCATCCGCCTGCACGCAGGACACACGGGCAGTAAGCTTATGACGGGAAACGTTCTTCTTCGCCACCGCCAGTGCTTCCTTGGACACATCCGCCAACGTAACCTTGGCGTCCTTCACGCGTCTGGCAATTGCCAGACCGATGCAACCGGAACCGGTACAAAGATCCAGAATTCGGGGGTCCTGTTCCAGATATAGCCCCTTCTTCACTGCCAGCGATGTCACCGCACAGGTATCATCCCGTGGAATCAGCACGTTTTTGTCCACATGCAGAGTCATACCGTAGAATTCCCATTCCCCCAGTACATAAGCCAGTGGCTCCCCTGCCAGAATCCGCTGAACAGAGGATTCCATCTGCTCACAAACCGATTCACAGGCGTATTTTTCCCGATCCGCGAGAATCTGCTCATTGGTCTTTCCGGAGACATAGCACAGAAGATTGCGTGCCATCAGGCTGGCAGTCTGCTGGTCTTCGACCTCCATAAAAGCACGTCGCGCCTCCAGATAAAGCTGTGAAAACTTTTTTACCACCGGTCTGCCCCCTCTACCTCCGGCAGCACCGCCTGCACAGCCGCGATGCCCACCTCAATCATGGAGTCGTCCGGCTCGCAGGTGGTGAAATTCTGGAACCACATACCGGGTGCGGTGAGGATTCTGGTGAACCAGTTGTCGTAGCGACCCACCAGACGGTTGATTTCATAGGCAAACGCCACCACGACGGGCAGCAGCGCAAGCTTATAAGCAATCATAATCAGCCGGAACAGGAAGGTGCCCTGCATCGCAGCCAGCGCCGGCACCAATGCCAGCAGCACCGAAGACGCAATGGAAAACAACACAATGGACAGCAGCATCACTACAAGCAGGAAGCTGGTACCGCAGCGAGGATGCATGCGGGTCATCTTCCGGACGTTTTCCACCGTCAGCGGCAGCCCCGCTTCGTAGCAACGGATGGTCTTATGCTCCGCACCGTGGTAAGCAAATACCCGACGCATTTCCTTCATTAAAGAAACCAACAGCATATATCCGGCAAAAATGAGCATACGGATTACGCCCTCCACCAGATTCAGCAGCACGGTGCTATCAATCCATTTATCAAAGAAACTGCCAATGACCATGGGCAGCAGGAAAAACAGACCAATGGACATGGCCAGTCCCAAAAAAACAGAGAATCCAATCAATGCCTTCTGGAACTTCTCGTTGCCCAGCTTTTTCTCCAGCCACATATCAAATTTGGACTGCTCCTCCTGATACTCCTCAGGGGCAAGGTCCGCCGACTGCATCAGCGCCTTCACACCGGTAACCTGAGAATCAAAGAAGCCTACCACACCCCGAATCAGAGGCCATTTTGCAGGAGATCCCTTTTTGTGAATCTTTCTGGGCTTTACATCGATTTGCAGACCGTCCTTATTACGGACCACGATGGCATCCTTCTCAGGACCACGCATCATGATACCCTCAATCAGCGCCTGTCCGCCAATCATGGTTTTGAACTTTTCGCAGCAATTATCTTTATTTTTCTTACTCATAATGTTCCTTTCAGCCACACCATTTGTAGCCATGACCCCAGACGGTAGTGATATAAGCAGGCTGATTGGGGTCATCCTCCAGCTTGATTCGCAGGCGGCGGATTGTCATTTCCACCTGCTTGATATCGCCCTCAGGCCCCCAGACCGATGCAAGGATTTCCTCTTTGGAAAGGTCCCGACCAATGTTTTGCAGCAGCATCTTGACAACTGCGTACTCCGCCTGGGTCAGACGGATTCTCTCGCCGAATTTTTCCAGAGTACGGCTGCGGGTATCCAGAATGAAAGGACCGCAGGTCAGCAGCTCCTCCAGCCGGACCGATTCCTGACGGGCATGCCGCAGCAAAGCTTCCAGATGCCCAATCAATGCCGCCTCCGAAAAGGGCTTAATCAAATACGCATCCGCGCCGGTCATCAAGCCGGTCAGCCGGTCTAATTCATGACCGCGTTTGGTGAGCATCAGAATCACGATTTGCCCGTTTTTCTCACGGATACTCTGGCACAATTCAAAGCTATCGGTGCTTTCCAGTTTGCTGTCCAGCACCGCCGCAACAAGGTCCGGCACCAGCTCATTCACCGGCTCAAAGCCGGCACGAATCAGCGCATCGAAAATGAAATCCCGAATATACTTCTGATCCTCCATGACCAGCACTTTTTTCATAAAACATCCACTCCATATCTTATCACATTTGGTAGCAAAAGAAAAGATATTTCATCAAAACCGCATTTTGGTTGATTATCTCAACACGACGTTGCCCTCACCCAGAACGTTTTGAAGCTCACGGAGCATAGGCTCTGCCAGCTGGCATTTTGTACCGCGGCGCACGCCGGTGTCAGCAAAATACAGCACCGCCGGATTCTCACCGGGGAACATATTCAAAATCGCCCGAACCTTAGGGAACAGCTTTCCCTCCTCTGTGGGCAGCTTCAGATACAGCTTGCCGGACAGCACTGCCTGTGCCGGCGGCTCCGGCGCCTCTGAGAAGTCCGTAATGGGACGGGCGCGGTTGATTACAATTTGCGGCTCCTTATCATCCCGAAGGGAAAGCCGGCCTGTAATCACCACTGCGCTGTTTTCCTTGAGGTAGCCACCGTACTGGCTCAGCACATTGGAAAACGCAAGCATCTCAATTCCAGCGGTATCGTCCTCAACGGTCACATAGGCCATCATGGAATTATTGCGGGTGGTTTTCATTTTCACAGCCTGCACAATACCGGCAACGGAAACAATCTGGTCATCCTGATAGGTACTTTCCTCACTCATCAACTCCGCCATAGGCACCACATGGGTGTTGCGCAGGAAGGGGCGATAATCGTCCATGGGGTGACCCGACAGGTAGATACCGGTTGTCTCTTTTTCCATCATCATCAGCTCGGACTTAGGTAACTCCGGCATTTTAGGAATGGGAATGGCAGAAGCTGCCTCGTCGTCCAACATGCCGAACAGACCGATTTGTCCATCCAGATTCTTCTTCCGGATGGATGCAATGCTATCCATCATCTGGTCATACACAGCCAGCAGCTCGCTGCGATGATTTCCAAAGCAGTCCATGGCACCGCATTTGATGAAGTTCTCCACGGCGCGCTTGTTCAGCTCACCCTCGCCCATCCGTTGGATGAAATCCTCCAGAGATTTGAAGGGTCCGCCCTCCTGCCGCTTGGCATCCACGCAACGAATCAGTCCGTGACCCACATTTTTTATCGCGCCCAGACCGAACCGGATGGAATCTCCTTCCACGGTGAAATGGTCACCGGAATGGTTGATATCCGGCGGCAGCACGGGAATCCCCAACTCCTTGCACTCAGCAATGTAACCGGAAATTTTGATAGCGGAATCCAACACAGAGGTCATCAGCGCCGCCATGTACTCCCGGGGATAGTGGCATTTCAGATAGGCAGTCTGATAGGACACCACCGCGTAACACACGGCATGGGCCTTATTGAATGCATAGTTGGCAAAATCAACGATTTCGTCATAAATCGACTGCGCCACCGCTTCCGGCACACCGTGACCAATGCAGCCGGTGATGTTCTGAGCAGGGTCGCCGTAAACAAAGACTTTTCGTTCCGCCTCGATGACCTTCATTTTCTTTTTGGAGATGGCACGACGGATGTTGTCCGCCTGTCCCATGGTGTAACCGCCCAGGGAACGGAAAATCTCAATAACCTGCTCCTGATACACAATACAGCCGTAGGTGACCCGCAGAATCGGTTCCAGCAAGGGAGTCTTGTAGCGAATCTTGCGGTGATCCAGCTTGTTGGCGATGAAGGTTGGAATGGAATCCATAGGACCGGGTCGGTACAGCGCCACAATAGCGGTCATATCCTCGATGGAGGTAGGACGCATATTCACGCACACACCGGTGATGCCGGCGGACTCCAGCTGGAACACACCCTGCGTCTTGCCCTCCGCCAGCATAGCAAAGGTTTCAGGGTCATCGTCCGGCACTTTGTCAATGTCAAAATCCGGCTCCAGACGGCGAATCTGCCGCTCCGCGTCCTCGATTACAGTCAGATTCCGCAGACCGAGGAAGTCCATCTTCAGCAGACCCAGCTCCTCGATGGTGGTCATGGTGTACTGGGTGACGATGGTATCGTCATTTCTGGACAGCGGAACATAAGTACACACTGGCTCAGCGGTAATCACAACGCCGGCGGCATGGGTGGAGGTGTTGCGGGGCATACCCTCCAGACTCATGGCGGTGTCGATCAGGGTCTTGACCCGCTGGTCAGAATCGTACATCTCCTTGAGCTTGGGCGATACCTCCAGCGCCTCCTTCAGGGTAATATGGAGGGTGGTGGGCACAAGCTTGGCTACCACATCGGTTTCCGCATAGGTGAAATTCAGAGCCCGTCCCACATCACGGATAGCGCCGCGAGCCGCCATAGTACCAAAGGTGGCAATCTGCGCCACATGGTCTGCGCCATATTTGCGCATAACGTACTCAATGACCTCCGGACGTCGCTCCTGACAGAAATCCGTATCGAAGTCAGGCATGCTGACCCGTTCAGGGTTCAGAAATCTTTCAAAAATCAGGGCATACTGCATGGGATCCACTTCCGTAATATGCATGCAGTAGGCAACAATCGATGCCGCACCGGAGCCACGTCCGGGGCCCACAGGGATTCCGTTTTCCTTGGCGTAACGAATGAAATCCCAGACAATCAGGTAATAATTGACATATCCCATCCGGCTGATAACGCCAATCTCATACTCCAGCCGCTCCAGATACTCCTTAGGCTGGTGGGGATAGCGCTCCGCAAAGCCATCCATGCACAGCTTGCGGAAGTATTCCTCATTGGTGTACCCCTCCGGCACCGGAAAGGACGGCAGATGGTATTCGTTGAACACGAATTCCAGATTACATTGTTCCGCAATTTTTGCGGTATTATCTATGGCTTCAGGATAATTGGGGAACAAATCCCTCATTTCCTGCTCACTTTTCAAGTAAAATTCCTCGGTGTCGAACCGCATCCGGTTTTCATCGTCCACGGTTTTTCCTGTCTGGATGCACAGTAGGACATCCTGCATTTTGGCATCCTCTTTACGCAGGTAGTGGGCATCGTTGGTAGCAACCAGCGGCAGTCCGGTCTCTCTGGCGATGCGAGCCACACCCTGATTCACCGGCTGCTGCTCCGCAATGCCGTGATCCTGCAGCTCCAGATAGAAGTTCCCTTCCCCGAAGATTTCCGCCATTCGAAGGGCATAGGTCTTGGCGGCATCGTAATCCTCATTCAAAAGATACTGAGGCACCGCGCCACCCAGACAGGCAGACAGGGCAATCAGTCCCTCGTGGTATTTTTCCAGCAGCTCCAGATCGACTCTGGGTTTACCGTAGAAGCCGTTGATGAAGGCCTCGGAAACCATCAGGCAGAGGTTTTCGTAGCCCTTCCGGTTCTTGCACAGCAGCACAAGATGGTAGGGGTCATTATCAATACCGTGAACCCGATCCGCCATACTGCGCCGGGCCACATAGACCTCACAGCCGATAATCGGTTTCACACCGGCGGCCTTCGCCGCTTTATAGAAGTCAATGCAGCCATACATGACACCGTGGTCTGTAATCGCCACCGCCGTTTGACCAATCTCCTTGACCCGATCCATGATGCCACTAATCCGGCAGGCACCGTCCAGAAGGCTGAACTCCGTATGTACATGAAGATTCACAAAGCTCATACGTCAGCCTCCTTTGCGATTTGAACCAGTTTTTTCATTCGATTACTCATGGCAGGCTTGGAGATGGGTGGCTCCATCATTGCCGCCAGCTCCGTCAGAGACGCCTCCGGCGCCTTCTCACGGGCAACGGCCGCCGCCTGCAGTTTCTGAGGAAGCCGCTCCATAAGCCCCAGCTCCCGCAGCATACGAATGGCGGCAAGCTGCTCCTGCGCCGCTTCCACCACCTTGGAGGTATTGGCATCGTCACAATTACAGCGGCGGTTGACCTTGTTGTTCAGTTCCTTTTCCAACCGTGCCTCAATGATGCTCATGGCAGCCACCGGTGCGCCCAGATAAGTCAGACAGTCGCTGATTTGATCACTCTGCTTGAGGTACAGCACCTGCGTTCCGCCCCGTCCGGCTGTCTTGGGATAAAACCCAAGCACTTCCTCCATAACTGCCAGCGTTTCGCGGGCAACACAAATGTGGGAGGTACCGATTTCCAGATGGTAGCCCTTTTCCGGATCCGTCACTGAGCCGCCTGCCAGAAATGCACCACGCAGAAATGCCGCCTTGCAGCAATCCTCCTCCACCACAGGCAGATTCACATGAAGAGACAATGTTTCCTCATCAAAGCCGAAGGCGTTCATAATCATGTGAATTTTCCCCGGCTCATCAATCTGAAACGTCAGCTTTCCGGGTGCCTCCATGCTGGGAAAGCTGTCGAATTCCACATCAAATGCCTTGGAAAACAAGACAGGCAGACTGTGTCCAAACTCACGGCTTTCGGTGATAATACGGATGCCATCCACACCAAAGCTGTTGCAAAACAGCAGAATTCCAAAGCACTCCGCCAGCGCGCAGCACTTCTTATGCGGAATTGAACGACAGATTTCCGCTTTCACACCTGCGGAAAACGACAGCATCATTTCACAGTCCTCCTTCCTGTTATAGTTTGGTTCAATCAGGACTTTACCAGATACGAACCTCCGGCTCCAGACGGATACCGGACTTTTCATAAACGATATCGGAAACCTGCCGCAGCAGCTCCTGTACATCCGATGCGGTGGCTTCGCCCATGTTGACGGCAAAGCCGGCATGTTTGGTTGAAATGGCAGCACCGCCAATCTGGAATCCCTTCAGTCCTGCCTGATCAATCAGCGCAGCGGCATAGCCACCCACAGGGCGCTTAAAGGCGGATCCGGCAGAAGGCTTATCCAGCGGCTGGGAAGCAGAGCGCTTTCCCATCAGTTCCTTCATAGTGTCACGAATCTCCTGCGAAGCCTTGGGCACCAGCTCAAATTCCGCGGAAATAACGATGCCGTCTTGCTCCTCAAGAATACTGTGGCGATAGGAAAATCCCATTTCCTCATTGGAATATTCACGGATATTACCGGAAAAGTCCATCACATCCACACTTTTGCAGACCTGACAGATCTCGCCGCCATAGGCACCGGCATTCATATAAACACCACCACCGACAGTACCGGGAATGCCATGGGCAAACTCCAGTCCGGACAGTCCCAGATTCGCCGCAAACACAGCGGCACGGGTCATTGTAGCACCGGCCATCACACGAATGGTAGTCTCCCCCACCTGCTCCATACCGTCCAGGCAGTCTTTCAGGCAGATTACAAGTCCACGAATGCCTGCATCCGGCGCCAGAACGTTGGTTCCTGCTCCCAGAATAGCAGGCCGAATGTCCAATAAGCAGGACACTTTCAAAATTTTCGACAATTCTCCGGCATTTTTGGGGAATGCCATCACCTCCACCGGTCCGCCAATGCGGAAGGAGGTATGCCGCGCCATAGGCTCCTCAAAACGTAGCGCAATATCCGGCAGCAGTCCGGTCATCTTCTGCTGAAATTCATTCATAACAGTCATACACGCCTCCGGGCATATCATATCTAATATACTATATCATACCGGAAGTGATTATGCAATCATTACAAAAACGAATTTTCTGTAAAAACTCCTGCCAGACAAAAAAGCGACCGGCTTGAACCGGTCGCCTTAATATGTAATTACTTCTCTACGATTTCCAGAATCTCCATGGGGCAGGCCTTGACGCAAATACCGCAGGCGATGCACTTGGAAGCAGGGCTTTCGGGCTTGAGAACCATGACCTTCATGGGGCAAACCTCAACGCACTTGCCGCAGCTGACACAGTTTTTCTTGTTAATCATGTAGATGCCGGTCTTGGGATTCTGAGTAATGGCATCGTGTTCGCAAGCCTTCATGCACTTGCCGCACTGGATGCAGGTCATAGGCTTGGCAACACCACCCTTGTCCACAATGCGGATGCAGCTCAGGTCCTCGTCGAACTCCTTGTAGAACGCCTTGGAGCAGGCTTCCACGCAGGCCAGACATGCCATACAGGTTTCATTTTTCTTAACAGCGAGCTTCTTCATATTAAAGAACTCTCCTTTTTTCTTTATTACACTCCTTATTATAACATAAGCAACAAAAAAATCAACACGAAAATATCCAGTTTTTTGATACCTTTGATTTACCAGTGTAATCTGTAAATTTGGGGAGAAAATAAAAACGAAATTCAAGAAAAGGAGGTTCCTTCGTATGAAAATCATGAGTTTATTTCTGATTCTGGTAATGGCTTTTTGTCTGATGACAGGCTGCCGTATGGGTACTACCGGCGATTCCGACAACACCACCGGTACAACTGCCACAACCGGTACGACCGGCACTACTGGCACTACTGGCACTACTGGTACGACCGGCACCACCGGCTCGAACGATGCAACCGGTCGGTCCGGTATGCCGGGCTTCGAATTCGAAATCGGGCGCTGAAGGGAGTGACTGAAATGCTGAAAGGTCTCGCAATCAGTATGGGACTGGGAGCTGCTGCAGGAGCGGTGGCAATTCTTATGATGCCCAGAAACAACCCCACCCGTCAGCTTGCCGCTAAAGCTGCCTGCAAGGTAGAAGATGCGGCGATGAAACTAGGCGACAAACTGGAGAAGAAACTCGATATGTAATCATTCTTCGCAGGGTGTGCTCACAGGGCACACCCTGCAAAAATATAAGTTGCACTTTTATGATTTTAGTTGTATGATAGCAGTATTCTACTTCAAGGAGAAAAATATGAAAAGACTAATCGCTATCATCTCGCTTCTTTCCCTGCTGCTTGGCATGGCCGCCTGCGGTTCCGGAAAAGATGCGAACCCCACCACCAAGCCATCTGACACCAAACCCGATGTTAATCACACTGCCACCGCTTTGGTCATCAACGACTACGAAATCAGCGGTGTGGAGCTGAACTACTTTTATAAGGATGCCATCAACCAGTGGCTGAACAGCTACGGCAACTATGCCGCTTATTTCGGTCTGGACCTTTCTGCCCCTCTGGATACTCAGGTCTACGATCAGGAAACCGGCGACACCTGGGCGGATTATTTCATTGATATGGCAGTATCCAGCGCCAAAAACACTTACGCTCTGTACGATGCGGCACAGAAGGCCGGTTATGAGCTTTCTGAGACGGATAAGGAGCAGATTGAAGAAATCTACGACAACATGGAAAAGTACGTCACCGATCAGGGCTATGAAACTGTGGATGCATACCTGAAGGAAACCTACGGCGACTCCGCTGACATGAAAAGCTATAGGGAATTCTGCGATATCACCTTCATTGCCAGCTTCTATTACTCCAATTACACCGACAATCTTTCCAATGGCTATACCACCGATGACCTTCTTGCCTTTGTAGGCGACAAGGGTTATCAGTACAACTCCTACTCCTACGCCTCCATCTATCTTCCCCTGAACAACTTCATCATTGGCGGCACCAAGGGTGAAGACGGCAAACTCACCTACTCCGACGAAGAGCTGAAGGCCGCAGAAGATTATCTGGCTAAAGTTGCCGGTGATTTGACCTCCGGTGATATCGACACCGTTGTAAAACTGAATGTTGCTATCGGTCTTATGGAGGACGAGCTCGCGGCTGCCAAGGGCGAATCCGCCCCCAGCACTCACACCACAGTCACCGAGAACAGCAATATGATTTACAGCAAAATCAGCGAGCTGATGCAGCCCTGGCTGCGGGATGCAGCCCGTGTGCCCGGTGACATCACCGCTATTCCCTACGAAGTTTCCACCAAGGCCGACGACGGATCCGAAGTTAAAACTCTGAAAGGCTACTACATTATTCTATTCCAAAGTGTCAATGAGAATAACTTCGCTCTGGCCAATGTGCGCCATATTCTTGCAGCCTTTGAGGGCGGCACCAAGGATAAAACCACCGGTCAAACCATTTACTCAGAAGCTGAAAAGGAACAGGCAAAGACAAAAGCGCAGCAGCTTCTGGAGCAGTGGACCAAGGGGGATGCCACCGAAGACAGCTTCGCCCAGCTGGCTAACAAGCATTCCGCTGACGGTGACGGCACCACCGGAGGACTGTACGAAGATATCTACCCCGGACAGATGGTTACCAACTTCAACGACTGGTGCTTCGATGAACGCCGTCAACCCGGTGACACCGGCATTGTGGAATCTGTTTACGGCTACCATGTAATGTACTATGTCGGTGACAGTGACTTAACCTATCGCCTTTTCATGATTAAAGGAGATAAGCTCCAAGCCGATATCAATGAATGGCAAACCGCGCTCAACGACAGTATGAAAGCCGAGTTGAAGGACACCGCCGCCGTAGACACCAGCTATGTAATCGTCAAATCCAAGTAAACACAATCAGGACTGCGCAAAAGCGCAGTCCTGATTTTTTTATTCAACGTCCAGCTTCACAGAACCGTCTACAATGCGAACCGAAATGGTGCTGATAGGCGTTTCAAAGCTGTCGATAATGACCTCGGAAATGGGATCCTCCAGCTCCTGCTGGATGGTCCGGCGCAAATTCCGTGCGCCATAAGTGACAGAATAGGCTTTTTCCGCCAGATATTCCCGAAGCTCCGTACCCCAGTTCAGGGTCAATCCCCGATTGGCAAGGCTTTCCTTCAGCTCGCCCAGCATGATATCCGCAATGCCAAGGAAGTTTTCTCTGGACAGGTGATTGAAGGTGATAATCTCATCCACTCGGTTGATAAACTCCGGACGGAGGAATTCCCGCAGAGCGCCCATGGTCTTTTCCTTGACCTGATCAAGACCGGTGCGACCGAAGCCCAGACCTGCCACCCGTCCCTCAGAGCCGGCATTGGAGGTCATGACGATGATGGTATTTTCGAAATTCACCACTCTGCCCTGTGCATCGGTAATACGACCATCATCCAGCACCTGCAGCAGAATATTCAGCACATCGGGATGTGCCTTCTCGATTTCATCAAAGAGGATAACTGCATAGGGTCTGCGACGAATCTTTTCCGTCAACTGGCCTGCCTCGTCGTAGCCCACATAGCCGGGAGGAGATCCAATCAGCTTGGAAACTGTGTGCTTTTCCATATACTCCGACATGTCCAGCCGAATCAGGGAATCCACACTGTCAAACAGGTCATCCGCCAACTGCTTAACCAGCTCCGTTTTACCCACGCCGGTGGGACCGACAAAAATGAAGGACACCGGACGCTTCTTGGGACTGATGCCCACACGGCTGCGACGGATAGCACGGGACACCGCATCCACCGCCTCATCCTGTCCCACAATGTGGGTTTTCAACCGGTCTGCCAGTCCCTTAATCTGCTCATACTCCTGTGCCTTAATCTTGGAGGCAGGAATCTTGGTCCAAAGCTCAATAATGCGAGCCAGATTCTCCATCGTCACACGGGGCTTGGGCAACTTCTCAAGCCGCTCGATTTCCGCCGTGGTCTGGAGCATTTTGCTGCGCAGAGTGGCAAGCCGCTCAAAATGCTCATTTTCCGTGTCATCGGTGAGCATTTTCAGTTCATACTCATAATCGTCGCGGGCTTTTTTCAGTTCCGCAAGCTGGGAGATTTCCTTGCACCGCAGATTCAAATCGGAGCAGGCTTCGTCCAGCAGGTCGATGGCCTTATCCGGCAGGAACCGGTCGGTGATATACCGCTCAGACAGAATAACGCACTGACGGGCAATTTCATTGGAGATTTCCACGCTGTGGAATTCAGAATACGCCTTGGCGATGCCCTGCATAATCTGAACCGCCTCGTCAATAGTCGGCTCTGCCACAGACACCGGCTGGAACCGGCGCTCCAGTGCCGCATCCTTCTCGATGTGCTTGCGGTACTCATTAAAGGTGGTTGCGCCAATCACCTGAATCTCCCCACGGGACAGCGCAGGCTTGAGGATGTTGGCGGCGTTCATAGACCCCTCCGCATCGCCGGCGCCCACCAGATTGTGGACCTCGTCGATGACCAGAATGATGTTACCGCACTCCTTAACCTCAGCAATCAAGCTCTTCATACGGCTCTCAAACTGTCCGCGGAACTGGGTTCCAGCAACCAGAGCCGTCAAATCAAGCAGAAATACTTCTTTATCCCGGAGCTTGTAAGGCACATCACCAGCAGCAATCCGCTGCGCAAGGCCCTCGGCAATGGCCGTTTTACCCACACCGGGCTCACCAATCAGACAGGGATTATTCTTCTGGCGGCGGTTCAGAATCTGAATCACACGCTCCGTCTCCACATCACGACCGATGACCTTATCCAGCTTTCCCTCACGGGCCCGACCGGTCAGGTTCATGCAGTAGCTGTCCAGAAATTTATGCTTTTTGGACTTCTTTTTCTTGGGCTCCTCCCCATCCGCCTCCTTCTTGGAGGGGCGGTCGTTCTGCTTTTCAGGCACATCCTGATTGCTGCCGAAAAGCTGATTCAGCAGAGGGAAGGTGGCAGTGCGGCTTTCCGCCTCGTCATCATCGCTATCCTCGTCATCCCGCTGACCGAACATGCTGCTCATCTCGTCGCTGAGCATATCCAGATCATCCTCAGAGATGCCCATCTGCCGCACCGCTTGGTCAATCTGGGGGATGCCCAGACTGCGGGCGCATTTGAGACAGTAGCCCTCATTCATCGTGACGCCGTTCTCCATCTTAGTGATGAACACCACCGCCACATTTTTCTTGCATTTTGTACACATTTTGGGTTGCATAGGAAACACTTCCTTTCAGAAAACCGGTCACAGGACCGGAACACATTCAAATTTATCCACGCCGTCATCGTACCACAGGTGGGTCATGTACAGTCCTCCGGGAGGTACTGTGGGACCGGCAGCGGTACGGTTACCGGCTTTCAGAATCTCACCGATTTGCTCCGGTGCGATTTTACCCTCGGCGGCATAGACCACCGTACCAGCCATGGCACGGGCCATATTATAAAGGAATCCATTGGCACAGACCTTCAGTCGAATCAAATTCCCCTCCCGTTCTACATTATAATAGTATACGGTACGGACGGTGGATTTGACCTCAGTACCCACACTGCGAACCGCCGCAAAATCGTGAGTACCCACAAACTGATCTGCCGCGGCCTGCATGATTTTCTCATCCAGGTGCTTGGGATAAAACCACGCGCGGTTTACATAAAACGGATCTCGCACACGGGAGTTGTATATGATATAGGTATACTCCTTACGGGCACAGGAGCCAATGGCATTAAAAGCAGGATTAACCTCAAAAGCCTTGGTCACCACGATGTCCACCGGCAGATGGGTATTGAGCGCATAGGGCAGTCGCTCCACCGGAATACAGGAATCGGTATAGAAATTTGCCACATAGCACTTGGCATGGACACCGGCATCGGTGCGGCCGCAGCCGGTCAGATGCACCCGATGTCCCACCACCATCGCCGCCGCCCGTTCGATGGTTTCCTGAACGGTGGCCAGATTTCTTTGCATCTGCCAGCCATGGTAGGCGGTGCCAAGATAAGTCAAACACAAAGCGATATTACGCATTTTAACCTCACAAACCGAATACAGCCAGCGTAATTACCCCTGCCAGCAGAACAACGCCCACTGCATAGGCTTCAAAATCAAGGCGGCTATATCGAAGGATTTTCATTTTTGTTCTACCCTCTCCTCCGTGGTAGCAGCGACATTCCATGGCGGTAGCCAGTTCATCGGCACGGCGGAAAGCGCTGATAAACAGCGGAATCAAAATAGGTACCAGGGCTTTGACCCGACGAATCAGGTTTCCGGTTTCAAAATCCGCCCCCCTCGCCTTTTGAGCGGACATAATTTTGTCCGTTTCCTCAATCAATGTAGGGATAAAGCGCAAGGCGATACACATCATCATCGCCAGTTCATGAACCGGCACTTTGATTTTCTTTAACGGAGAGAGCAACGACTCCAGTCCGTCGGTCAGCGCAATAGGAGAGGTGGTGTAGGTCAGCAGGAATGTTCCGGTGACAAGCATCAAAATCCGCACCGCCATAAATACCGCCCGAATCACACCCTCCTTGGTAATCATAATGAAATACCAGTGAACCCAGACCGTTTCGCCCTTGGTCATGAACACATTCAGCACCGCTGTAAACAGCAGAATCAACACCATGGGCTTCATACCATGGACAATGCTTTTGGGCGGAATTTTGGAGATGGCAATGCACCCGATCAAAAACGCCAGCATCACGGCATAGCTAATCCAGCTTACTGCCACAAACAAAGCGACAATATAAACCACCAGCATCACCAGCTTGGTGCGGGGGTCTAAGCGATGAATAAAGGAGGTTCCGGGAAAAAACTGGCCGAGGGTAACATCTTTAAGCATGAGCACGCCCCTCCTTCAGCATTTTCAGCTGTGCCACTGCCTGCTCGATGGAGTACACCGGCTGCACCGGTAGTCCCAACTCCTTAAGGCGCAGGAATACCCGTGTGACCTCCGGTACATCCAGACCCATATCAAGCAGGGATTGGGCATCCCGAAACACTTCATCCGGCGAGCCGTCCATGACCAACCGACCGCCATTCATCACCAGCAGCCGGTCTGCCAGCCGTGCCATATCATTCATGGAATGGCTGACCATCATAACCGTGGCATTTTTCGCCTTGCGGTAGTCCAGAATGTTATTCAGGACCTCTTCCCTGCCCACCGGATCCAGTCCGGCAGTAGGCTCATCCAGAATCAGAACCTCCGGCTCCATGGCAATCACACCAGCAATTGCCACCCGCCGTTTCTGTCCGCCGGACAAGTCAAAGGGCGATTTCTTCAATTGCTCCTCAGTCAGCCCCACAAAGCCGGCAGCCTCACGGACCCGGCGGTCCACTTCCTTTTCATCCAGCTTCATGTTTTTGGGACCGAACGCGATATCCTTGTACACCGTTTCCTCAAACAGCTGATACTCAGGATACTGAAACACCAGTCCTACACGAAACCGCGCCTGACGGGTAATCTTTTTATCGGACCAGATATCCACTCCGTCCAGCAAAATACTGCCGGAAGTAGGCTTCAACAGGCCGTTCATATGCTGCATCAGCGTGGACTTACCGGAACCGGTATGTCCGATGATGCCAATAAACTCTCCACGGTTCACAGCGAAACTCACATTATCCAGAGCCTTGTGTTCAAAAGGCGTTCCGGCGCTGTAAAGATGGGAAAGATTCTGTATTTCCAAAACAGGTGCCAATACGGTAACCTCCCTGCGGGTCAGGCCTTCACCTCATCGTAAAGTGCCTGCGCGCATTGTTCGATATCCAGACGGTCCAGAGGTAAATCAAAACCGTTCCGGTTCAGTTCGTGGCAAAGCTCCACGGTTTCCGGTGCCGCCAGACCAATACGGTGCAGCAATTCCACCTGAGCAAACACCTCTTGCGGTGTTCCGTCGGCAGCAATCGTACCCTGATGGAGCACGACCACACGCTGCGCTCTGGCTGCTTCGTCCATGTGATGGGTAATCAGAACCACCGTGATTCCCTTTTCCCGATTCAGCCGTCCGACGGTCTCCATAACCTCACGGCGACCTCTGGGGTCCAGCATAGCGGTTGGTTCATCCAGAATAATACATTTCGGTTCCATAGCAATCACACTTGCTATGGCAATCCGCTGCTTCTGTCCACCGGACAGAAGATGGGGCGCATGGGCGCGGAATTCGTACATTCCAACCTGCCGCAGCGCCTGATCGACTCTTCTGCGGATTTCAGGGCTGGCAACGCCCAGATTTTCAGGTCCGAAAGCCACATCCTCCTCAACCACATTGGCAACAATCTGGTTATCCGGATTCTGAAAGACCATGCCCACATTTTTACGCACCTTCAGCAGCAGGTCTTCGTCTGAGGTATCGTAGCCGCAGACGTAGACCTTGCCACCGCAGGGCAGCAGAATGGAATTGAAATGCTTTGCAAGGGTGGACTTGCCGCAGCCGTTGGTGCCAAGGATTGCAACAAAGCTTCCCTCTTCCACGGTCAGATTCAAGTCCGCAAACACAGCGACACCGGGCGTGTTATCCACGCCCGGATACGCGTAATTCAAATGTTCCACAGAAATCGCGTTCAAAGCCGTTCCTCCTGTCAGGGTGTCCAGCGACCGGTGGAGCCGCAGGGCAGCATAATGCCGCTGGACTTAACCGGCAGACCCAGCTCGCCCACCGCAGTCTTGCCACCGTGGACGCCGCCAAATACCACATCGGAAGCATAGCCCACAGCAGAGGGTGCCAATCCGGTGGTGTAGGAATTAATGATGACGAACAAAGGGTTATCCGACAGAAGCTTGGCAGTTTCCAGCAGGAAGGGATAGAAGCTGGTTTCCATCTTCCAAATCTCGCCGCTGGGACCCCGACCATAGCTGGGGGGATCCATAATAATGCCGTCATAACGGCGACCACGGCGAATCTCCCGCTGAATGAACTTTCCGCAATCGTCCACAATCCAATGGATGGGACGGTCCGCGAGACCGGAGGCCTGCGCGTTTTCCTTCGCCCATGCTACCATGCCCTTGGAGGCATCCACATGGTACACCTCCGCACCGCCGGCGGCAACTGCCAAAGTAGCACCACCGGAGTAAGCAAAAAGGTTCAGTACACGGACAGGCCGCTTCGCCGCAGCCTCTGCCACGGTATCGCGGATGAAATCCCAGTTGGCAGCCTGCTCCGGAAATACACCGGTGTGCTTGAAATTCATAGGCTTTACATTAAAAGTAAGGTAATCTTTATACCGGATCCGCCAGCGCTCCGGCAGATGATGCTCTGTCCATCGACCGCCGCCGGTGTTGGAGCGGACATAGCGGGCATCGTATTTTTTCCAGCCCGGATCAACACGAGGCGTACTCCAGATTACCTGAGGATCGGGGCGCACCAGCAGATACTTCCCCCATCGCTCCAAACGTTCACCGTCGGTTGTATCCAGAACCTCGTAATCCTTCCACTGGTCTGAAATCCAGATCATTTCTTTCTCTCCTCAATCACGCATCCATGGATTTTCCATAAGGAATTGTTCCCATGCTTCAGCGGTATGCGCCGTACAGGTGATGCAGGGATCCGAGCCGGACAGGTTGCCGTAAATACCGCGGAATCCCTCGGGGTTGCCCTTGCTGTCCACCTGATAAATATATTGATTATTCACATACTTGCTCTGCAGACCATGGTCGCTGGCTTCACGCAGCGCCTCGATTTTCTCCAGAGTCATTTTCACCAGACCTCGCTTTTCCAGCCTAAACACGCCGGCAGCGGCAAACTTCTGGCAATATTCATTGGCAACTGCGTCGCCTCCGGTGCAGTAGTCCAGCATGATGTGTGCGGTGCAGTATTCTGCAGGGATATCCTCGGGATAGACCAACACCGTCTTGGTCCGGTCCAGTCCGCGAATGTCAGACATGCAGGCATCGCATGCCAGTCCACCGGAATCCAGACAAATGGTCACCGACACCATGGCATCCTCGTCATACATCTCGATATTCTCCAGCCCCTTGTGCAAGGGTGCCATGACCTTTTTGAACAGCACAGCACCGGGAGCACCACCATTAACCAGCTGAATCTTGGCAGGAATCTCAAAACCGCACCATACCGCAGCAGTATAGTAGCCGGTGTAACCGCAGAAATAGCGATCCTTATTGCTGTTGGTGGTACCGGTCTTGCCGCAGACATCGATACCACTGATTTTTGCATCGGTACCGGTACCGTGATTCACCGCGTAATTCAGGCAGTAGTTGACATACTCTACGGTTTTGTGGCTGAACACCTGCTCTGTCTCCTGCGTATTATCCAGTACCAGGGTTCCCTGAGAGTCATAGACCTTAGTGAAGGTCCGTCCCTCGCGGTAAACGCCGTCGTTGGCGAAGGTAGCATAGGCGCTTGCCATGTCACGCACGGTGGCACCATTGGTCAGACCGCCCAGACCCAGAGGAGAATAGTTCATATCGCTAGAAGTGGCATTTCCTTCGTACAGACCGCTGATTCGCAGCTTGTACTTACCGAAATCGAAGCTGTAACGGGTGCCAATCAAATCCAGCGTATTCACAGCCACCGCATTGACAGAAGACTTGATACCGTCACGTACCGTCATGGAGTAAGTGTAGACACGATCGGCATTACGGGGATACGGAGAGCCGGAGTCGTAGTAATACAGCGGCAAATCCGGAATCACCGAAGCAGGAGTGATTTCTCCGGCCTCAAAGGCAGGACCGTAAACCGTCAGGGGCTTGATGGAAGAACCCACCTGCCGCTGGGCATCGGTAGCCATGTTAAAGCCGTCAAAAACCACTTTCTCGCCCACACCGCCGGACATAGCAACGATGTCACCGGTGCGGTTATCGATTATCACAATACCGGACTGAAGCTGCTGCGCGCCACGGGTCGCAGGGATTTCCTTCAGATCCGTATAGATCTTATCGACCTGCTCCTGTACCTCCATGTCCAGCGTCGTGTAGATATGGTAGCCACCGCGCTGAATCAGCTGCAAATACAGTTCCTTTTCCTGTTTGTTCATCTGAGTCCAGATGTAACCGTCCTGCTGTGCCAGCATGGCAGCTACATCCTCCAGAACCGTATCCACAAACCAGGAATACACCGCCTGCGAAGCAGTACTGCTCACCTTGACCACCTGCTCACATTGGGGGCAGCGATAGAACCGGAATGCTTCGAGAACATTCTTGTGCTTGCAGCTGCTGTTGGGGCAGGTTACCGTCACCGTCTCGTCGATGGTGCCATCCTCCCCTGCCTTGACCTCCAGAACGGTGGTACATTCCGGACAGCGGTAATCCATCATCAGGGTCTTGACTGTACCCTGATAACCGCAGGAATTGTTTTCGCAGTACGCCATACGGTCTTCCGGAGCGATACCGCTCTTGAAAACCATATTCTCCGTATCAGCCAGAGCCGCCTGATATTCCTCCTCGGTCAGATAGCCCTCATTGCGCATGACCCACAGGGTATTGACCTGACGGACCTTGTTGCGCTCCTTACCGGTCATTTCCTTGCCATCATATTCAAAAGTTGACGAATAGGGTCCAAAAATGGAAGGGTTGTTGGTGATGCTGATCAGGCTGGCGCACTCTGCGGTGGTCAGCTCCTGCAGCTCCTTGCCAAAGTAGTGGGCAGCGGCACTCTTGACGCCGTATTTCCGGTCGCCGAAGTAAATCAAATTCAGATAATACTCCATAACCGTATTTTTATCGTAGCGCTTTTCAAAATCCACCGCTTTGAAGATTTCCGTAACCTTACGGCGAACCGTAACAGAATCATCCTGCGTAATGTTTTTGACAAGCTGCTGGGTTATGGTGGAGCCGCCGGCATCACCGGTGCCGAAAAACATACCGGCACAAGCTTTCACAGTGGTAATCCAGTCCACGCCCTGATGCTCATAAAAACGCTTGTCCTCAATGGCAACAGCAGCATTAATCAAATCCTCGGGCAATTCCTCAAACAGCGCCCACTCACGGTCGCTGGAAGCATAAATCTGCTGCAGTTCCTGAATGTTCCCGTCGGAATCCACATAATGAATATAGGACGTTTCATCCAAGTCGTAGTTTTCCTTGACAATTTCGGCGTTGGGTAAAATGTCCGACTCCAGATAACCACCCAGAATTCCCGCAAAAACAAAGCCACAGACCACGCAAATCAGAAGCACCGTCGCCGCCGCACCCAATGCCACCTTCATTATGGTAAAAAACACCATCCACGCATAATACAGCGTACTCGGCAGCCAATGAGGCTTCCAGGATTGGCGCTGTTTCTGTTTTGAGGATTTTTGTTCGTTATCTCGCATTATCATTACCTCCTTTAAGCAGGTTCAGATCTCATAATCATGGTACTAGTTGTCTCATTATAGCATACCCAATCCAAAAACGAAAGACCCAAAATGTTAATAAACAATAAAATCCAGCCGTATTATTCCCTTCGGCTGCGGGAATCCTACCTTCGAAAGGAAGATGACCATGAAAAAGAGGTATTTTCACCTGTGCGCGCTGGCACTTTGCTTTTCATTTCTGCTGGGGATAAAGGACGGACGGGTGGCAATCTGGAAGGATGACGATCCGGAACCGGCAAGGGTGTTTCCCTATCCCGTGTCCATGCTGCCATCAGATGCCCGCAACGCCTTGAAAGAAGGAATCCAAATCGAGTCCGAAGAAGAACTGTACGAGCTTATCAACAAATATCTTTCTTGAACCGTGCCATATTCCCTCTTGATTTTGCACCGGAAAACAGGTATGATATAGGTAAGAACATTGAGAGGAGCGAATAATCATGGCAGATGAATTCGGTTCTGATTTCATGACCATTGTGGACGAGGACGGTACAGAGTTTGAATTGGAAATCCTGTCCACTCTGGAGTACGATGGCAATACCTATCTTGCGGTAATTCCCGCCACCGGCGAGGACAACAAGCAGGATTTAGAGGTGAGTATCCTCAAATCCGTGGACGAGGACGGAGAAAGCATTCTCTGCGCCATCGAGGACGATACAGAGCTGGAGACTGTTTACAGTCTGATTATGGACGCTCTGTACGAGGACGAGTAAGCATTCAGCCTGCTTGGTGCGTGATGTATCCTTATGGACCCACATTATATTATCGGGACGTTAGACTTCCTGTCCGGTTTGCAGGCCTCCCGCTGACGCTATGACGATCAGTGGACGTTGGAAGCAGTAAAGGATATGAGCGGCATCCCACCTGCCTTTTCGTGCAGGTCACATCGGGTACACACGGCCGAAGCGGGTTCCCCCGGAAGGAGTAACACTCCTCCCGGGGTTTTATTTTGCCGCACGCAAGCCCTTGTTGTCCCCAACAAATTATTTCTAAACTACTCTTTCGGCGTTGCCAAAATGTAAATTTTTTATTTTTCTATGTTTTTTGCAAAAATTCTACTTGAAACAATGGGCGGGATAGGTTATAATGCTAGGGTCTATGCGTTGGAAATATCTAACGTTACCAAATGAGAGGAATTGATTACCATGAGTGCATCCAACAAGAAAAAGCTCCGCAAAGAGCAAGAAATGGCTACCATGACCAAAAAGCAGAAGGCAGCCAAGAAGGAAGCCCGCAAGCTTGCTGTGTATACGGCTTCTTTCTGGATTGTGCTGGCGCTGTGTGTCAGCATCGTTCTGGGTCTGGTGCTTGAAACTCCGGTCAATGTAGCAATTAACCGTGCAGACACCGCCATCACCGTTGGTGACCACAAAATCACCACCACCGAGTTGACCTATTTCTACATCGACGCTATCAACCAGTGGTACGGCACCTACGGCAGCTATGCCAGCATGTTTGGTCTGAGCACCTCCACCGGTCTGGACCAGCAGATGTATGACAAGGAAACCGGCGTAACCTGGGCTGACTACTTCCTGGATATGGCCCTGGACAATGCTAAGAGAACCTATGCCCTGTGCGATGCCGCCGATGCTGCCAACTTCACCATGAGCGAAGAGGATCAGGGCGCTATCGACAGTCTGTATACCGACCTGAAGGCTCAGGCTAAGGAAGAGAAGATGAGTGTCACCAAGTACCTGCAGAACATCTACGGTGACAACGCCAACGAAAAGACCTACAAGAAGTACTATGAGGCTACCGCCAAGGCAAGCGCATACTACTATCACTACCAGAAGAATCTGAAGGACAGCTACACCGACGAAGCTCTGCGGGAGTTTGAGGGTAAGGAAAGCTACAAGTACAACTCCTATACCTACGCCAGCTTCTACCTGTCTCTGGATAACTTCAAGATTGGTGGCACCAAGGACGAAAAGGGTAAGATTACCTATTCCGAAGATGAACTCAAGGCTGCCGAGGAGTACCTGAAGCGCGTTAAGGACGAGCTGTCCGCCGAGGGTATCGATACCGTCGAGAAGCTGAACGAAGCCATCGCCAAGATGGAAGCTGAGCTGGAGGCTGCTAAGGAGGCCAATCCTCCCAAGGATGCCAACAAGAAGGACGAAACTTCTACCGACGACAAGACTACCACCGAGGGTGACAAGACCACCACCGAGGACGACAAGACCACTTCCGAGGACGATAAGACCACTTCCGAAGACGACAAGGACGAGGATAAGGACGAGGATAAGGAAGACGACAAGAAGGAAGAAGAGGAAGATAAGCCCAGTACTGCTACCGAGAACAAGAAGGTACTGTACAGCAAGGTTACCGCTCTGATGCAGGAGTGGATTCGTGATGAAGCCCGCTCTACCGGCGACATCACCGCTCTGATTGACGAAACCACTTCCAAGGATAAGGACGGCAAGGAAACCAAGACTCTGAAGGGCTACTACATTGTCCTGTTCCAGGAGTGCCACGACAACTACGATCCTCTGGCCGATGTCCGTCACATTCTGGTAAAGTACGAGGGTGGTAAGTACAACAGCTCCACCGGTCAGACCACCTACTCCGATGCCGAAAAGAAGGCCGCCAAGGAGAAGGCTGAGAAGCTGCTGGAGGAGTGGAAGAACGGCGATGCCAACGAAGACAGCTTTGCCGCTATGGCCAACAAGCACTCCGCTGACGGTGACGGCACCACCGGCGGTCTGTATGAGAACGTCTATCCCGGTCAGATGGTTACCAACTTCAACGACTGGTGCTTCGATGATATCCGTAAGGAAGGCGACACCGGTGTTGTTGAGTCCACCTATGGCTATCATGTCATGTACTATGTCGGTGACAGCGAGGAGAACTACCGTGACTACATGGTTACCAACGACAAGCTCTCCGAGGAAATGGAGGAATGGGAAACCGGTCTGATTGACGGCATCACTCTGGTTGAGAAGAATGTTGATCGTCTGGAGAAGGACCTGGTTCTGAGCCCCAGCTCTTCCAACCTTTCCACCGACCACGACGGTCACGACCACTAATATCCGCGAATAATACCCCCTCCCGCAGCAAATACTGCTGCGGGAGGTTTTTTTATGAAACTGCGTTCCATATTCGCCGGTATCGCCGCAGGCATCGTCAACGGACTGTTTGGTGCCGGTGGAGGAATGATTCTTGTGCCGCTTTTATCAAAGTGCGAAGAATTCTCGGAGAAGGAAGTATTCTCCTCTTCCATTGTAATCATCCTGCCCATCTGTCAGATATCCCTGTTGATTGGAAACGGCTTGAAGCTTCCATGGCATGCCGCATGGCCATACCTGGCAGGCGGTGGCGTTGGCGGCGTACTGGCTGTATTTCTGGGCAAACGAACGAAGCCTGTCCTTTTGCACCGGATTCTTGGACTGTTTATTCTATACGGAGGGATTCGTTACCTATGCTGAACCACCCATTATTTGCCGTTGTCGTCGGTATTGTGTTGGGACTTCTGTCAGGACTGGGAACCGGTGGCGGCAGCCTTCTGATTCTGTGGCTGACCATGGTTTTGCACATGGATCCCTCTCAGGCGCGCACAATCAATCTGATGTTTTTTATCCCCTGCGCCCTGATTGCCACAATCCTGCGAACAAAATCCGGCGCTATCGTTTATAATAAGCTCCTGCTCCCTACTCTTGCAGGCTGTATCGCTGCCGCAGTCTTTTCCATCATCGGCAGCAAAATGGACACCGCCCAGCTAAAAAAGCTGTTTGGTGTCCTGTTAATCTATACCGGTATTCGTGAGCTTTTTTATCGGGAGCGAAAACCCAGATAACCCTCAAGAATCAAGGATGCAGCCACTGCGTCTACGGTGTTTTTTCTCTTTTTACCATGATAGTCGTGCATTGACAGAATATTGTGTGCCTCCACGGTAGTCCGTCGCTCATCCCAAAAAGCAATTTTCAAACCGGCGGCCTGTCCAAGGCGCTGCGCAAACTGACGGCACAGCTCCGCTCTGGGTCCTTCCGACCCGTCCATATTTTTCGGCAATCCGACCACAATTTCCCCTACGCCGTTCTCCTTAACAAGACGCAGGATTTCTTCAATAGTCTTGTCCTGATTGCGGCTGTGAATCACCATCGTCGTACCAACGATACTGCACAGTAAATCCGATATGGCAATTCCCGTACGGGCATCGCCATAGTCTACTGCTAAAATCTTCATATAAACAATTCCTTTCCCTCTTTTGGCTACATTATATAATAAATGCGTTAAAAAATAAAGACGGTATTTTTCAACCGTCCTTAAAAACACCACTCATTATTTATTTGCTGCCACATTCACCGGTTCAGCACCCAAACCGCTGCATTCAAATAGATTGCAAAGGTCAACCAAATCAGATACGGAAGCTGTAACCATGCTGCCAACCGGTCCGTTTTCAGGAAGGTCCAAATCATCCATGCCACCAGCACCCAAAGCACCACCAGCCACGCAAGCGCAAAACCGTACGCCTGCAGATTGAAAAATATCAGACTCCAGAAAAAGTTTACCACCAACTGGGTCACAAACAGATTCAGCCCCCGTTTTCTTTCCGGACTGTCATCCGTCAACCAGATTCTGGCAGCACCAATTCCCATCAGAGCATACAGTATTCCCCAAACAACCGGAAACAGCCACATAGGCGGCGACAAGGGCGGTTGGGTCACCGTTTGACTGTACATTTTCATGCCGTTTCTACTGAGCCAGCCCGACAGCGCACCCACCGCTTCAGCAATCCCAATCCATGCAGCATATACCTTCCAAGGCTTCTTATCCATACCAATCCCTCCTGACATAGAATATGTCATTATCTCAAACCCTTATGCGTAAATATTTCTTCCAAAAGCCCCGTTTTTAGTCAAAAAAAGGTTGACGAACAGAAAAATCTGTGTTAGAATGACTCTACCTGTGAAAAAAGGGCTTTGTTGTTATGCCCATTTTTCAGGTCCGGAGCGGTGATTTGTAGTTCGCCGCTTGCTAAATTTTTCCTAGCCGGACTGATACAGGGAGGCAATTTTAAGGAGGTGCCGTTATGCGCGTAAAAGTCACTTTGAGATGCTCCGAGTGCAAGCAGAGAAACTACAATTCCATGAAAAACAAGAAGAATGACCCCGACCGTCTCGAGATGAAGAAGTACTGCAGATTCTGCAAAAAGCACACCACTCACAACGAGACCAAGTAAGGAGGCCCCAAAATGTCTGAAGTCAAAAAGGAAAACTGGTTCAAGAGAACCTGGGGCAAGGTCTGCAAGTACTTCCGTGAGCTCCGCAGCGAGCTGAAGAAGGTCGTTTGGCCTACCCCCAAGCAGGTCATTAAGAACACCCTGATTGTTGTCGCCTGTGTCCTTGTGGTTGGCGTCTTCGTTTGGCTGTTCGACTTCGTTGCCGGTTTTGGCATCGAAAAGCTCATCAACGCATTTCAGTAATCAAGGTAGCGTATCATGGCTGAAAACGCAAAGTGGTATGTCATCCACACGTACTCTGGTTACGAGAACACTGTAAAAGCTACCATCGAAAAAACCGTGGAGAGCCGTCATCTTCAGGATGTAATCCTGGCGATTTCCATTCCCATGGAGACTGTCACCGAGATTACCGAATCCGGTGCAAGCAAGACCTACGACCGTAAGGTTTACCCCGGTTACGTTCTGGTCAAGATGGTTTACAGTGACGACACCTGGCATGTTATTAAAAACATCCGCGGTGTCACAGGCTTCGTCGGTACCTCCAGCAACGACCCCACTCCCCTGTCTGAGGATGAGGTCTATGCCATGGGGGTCGAAAAGAAAGAAATCATTGTCAACTATGCTGTTGGCGATTCCGTCCGGATTCTTGATGGTCCTCTGACCAGCTTCACCGGAACCGTCGAAAGCATCGACGTAGACAAGAACGCGGTCAACGTGATTGTATCCATGTTTGGTCGCGAGACCTCTGTCGAGTTCGAACTCGATCAGATTGAGGTCGTTTCCCAGTAAACGCATCGGGTCGGCTTGTCCGACCGGAACGTGGGAGGGGCTAACGCCCCGCAAAATATGCGCTTCGCGCATCATCACCACATTTTATTCAGGAGGTGCTTATCATGGCACAGAAAGTCACTGGTATTATCAAACTGCAGATCAACGCCGCTAAGGCTACTGCTTCTCCCCCTGTCGGCCCCGCTCTGGGTCAGCACGGCGTTAACATCGCCGCCTTCATCAAGGAGTTCAACGCCCGTACCAAGGATATGGAAGGCTACAAGATTCCCGTAGTTATCACTGTCTACGCCGATCGTAGCTTCACCTTCATCACCAAGACTCCCCCCACTCCCCTGCTGGTCCTTAAGGCCATCGGTCTGGAGAGCGGCTCCGGAGTCCCCAACAAGACCAAGGTCGGTACCATTACTAAGGCTCAGGTTACTGAGATTGCTAAGACCAAGATGCCCGATCTGAACTGCCACACTCTGGAAGCTGCCGAGACTCAGGTCGCCGGTACCTGCCGTTCCATGGGTGTCGCTGTCGTTGACTAATTGATTGTTGCCCGGGGTAACCCCCGGAAATGTGGGAGGATTATTCCGCATCACCACTATATAGGAGGAAAACAAAGTGTTTAGAGGCAAAAAGTATCAGGAGAGCGCGAAGCTGATTGACCGCTCTGTTCAGTATGATCCCAACGAAGCCCTGGATCTGGTTGTGAAGGGTGCTTCCGCAAAGTTCGACGAGACCGTCGAGCTGCATATCAAGCTGGGTGTTGACTCCCGTCACGCCGACCAGCAGGTCCGTGGCGCTGTCGTTCTGCCCAACGGCACCGGCAAGACCCGTCGCGTGCTGGTGTTCACCAAGGACGCCAAGGTTGACGAGGCTAAGGAAGCCGGCGCTGACTATGTCGGCGGCATGGAGCTGGTTGAGAAGATTACCAAGGAGAACTGGTTCGAGTTCGATGTGGTCGTTGCTTCTCCCGACATGATGGGTATCGTTGGCCGTCTGGGTAAGGTTCTGGGCCCCAAGGGTCTGATGCCCTCCCCCAAGGCTGGCACCGTGACTCCCAACGTTGGCTCTGCTGTTAAGGAGATTAAGGCTGGTAAGGTCGAGTACCGTCTGGACAAGACCAACATCATCCACTGTCCCATCGGCAAGGTGTCCTTCGGCACCGAAAAGCTGCTGGAGAACATGGATACTCTGGTCAAGGCTGTGGTTAAGGCTAAGCCCGCCGCTGCCAAGGGTCAGTATATCCGCTCCTGCACCGTCGCTTCCACCATGGGCCCCGGTGTTAAGGTCGCTACCGCCAAGTACGGCAACTAATTTCTAAAAATTTCTTCAAAAACCCCTTGACAAGTCAAGGGGTTTTTGCTATACTTAAATAGTTGCCAGAGACAGCAGGTGGCTTAGGCCGTAAGTCCTGCCGAGGTGCGTCAGATTTTACGATATTTCTGCGTGTCTTTCTGTCTGTTGGCAGAAGGACATTTTTTATTTTCGGAGGTGAATTTCATGCCCAATGCAAAGGTTCTTGAGAGCAAGAAGGCAGTCGTTGAGGCCCTCACCGGCAAGATCAAGGAAGCTACTTCCGTGGTGTTCGTCGATTACAAGGGTATCACCGTTGCTCAGGACACCGAGCTGCGTAAGCAGTTCCGTGATGCTGACGTGGAGTACACCGTCGTTAAGAATACTCTGACCCGTTTCGCTACCCAGAATATTGGTTACGATTTCGGTGAGATTCTGAACGGCACTACTGCCATGGCCTGCACCACCGGTGACCCCATTGCTCCCGCTCGTATCATTTGCGAGTTCGCCAAGAAGAACAAGCTGAAGACCCTGACCATCAAGGGTGGTGTGGTCGAAGGTAGTGTTCTGTCCGCCGATGACCTGAACAGCTTCGGTGAACTGCCCAGCAAGAATGCTCTGGTTGCTTCTGTTCTGGGTACCTTCCTGGCTCCCATTTCCAGCCTGGCCTTTGTTCTGGATCAAATCCGGATGCAGAAGGACGGCAGCGCTCCCGCCGCAGAAGCGGAAGCCTAATTTCATTCGTTTATCCATCACAAATTAAATTAACTAATTATTTAGGAGGAAATTACAATGGCTAGTGAAAAGATCACTGCTCTCGTTGAGGAAGTTAAGACTCTGACCGTTCTGGAGCTGTCCGAACTGGTCCACACCCTGGAGGAAGTTTTCGGTGTTTCCGCCGCTGCTGCTGCTGTTGCCGCTCCCACTACCGGTGCTGCTGTCGAGGTTGAGGAGAAGACCGAGTTCGACGTCATTCTGAAGAATGCCGGTGCTTCCAAGCTGAACGTCATCAAGGTTGTCCGTGCCGCTACCGGCCTGGGCCTGAAGGACGCTAAGGATCTGGTTGACAACTGCCCCAAGACCCTGAAGGAAGCTATCTCCAAGGAAGATGCCGAGAAGCTGGTTGCCGAGCTGAAGGAAGCTGGCGCCGAGGCCGAGCTGAAGTAAT
>JAZSEN010000036.1:0-18532 GCA_045531675.1 Faecousia sp. | reverse complement strand
AGGGTGCAGAACAGACCCTGTGCCATGGCGGCCATGGCATCGATGCCATAGCGCTTGGCGGAAAACTCGATGTCCTTGCGCTTGAGGAATTCTTTGATTTTACCCATTACATCGCTTCCTTAAGTGTTTTGATATCGATATGATACTACTGATTGAAGAAGAATGCAATGGTTTCATAGATTTTTGTATACGTTTATAAATATACCCTAAAAGGGTGTTCATAATTTCTTCAAAAACACAAAAAGCCCCTTATGGGGCAGACGTGAAATGACCCTTGACCATCCTCGAGAGGGTCAAGGGTCATTCCATTACATCCTGGGGTTCCATATATGGTTAACCTCGCTTTCTACAGATTTGTTTGTATCGAACGCTTTAGACGAGAGTCGCTGTTCCCTCTGTCTGACTATAAATTACCATACTTATGCCGTTTTTTCAAGATGGGATACTATCCGAAAAACAGCCTGCAGATTCGTTCAAAAGGGAGAAACTTCCACATCCGCATTGACTAGCGATGATAATCGTGGTATAATGAAGATGTTGGGCGTGCCGTAAAGGCACGCCCGTTTTTGTTGATTAATAGTTCCAGGGCAGGTCTTTGGGATCGACCTGTTTTTGCTTCGGTGCAGGCGGTTCGGGGGGAGCCTCGTTAAGGTAGCGCTCGTAGCGCAAAGCATAGGTCACCGCCACCGTAGGACCTGCCAGTATTTTTACGGTGAGTAAAATCAGCAGCCCGGCACACAGGAAGATCCAGAAGGCTGCTTCCCCGGAGAAGGGGAGCGAAAGCCCGGTTGCCGGCAGAATCACGCCGCCCATACTGATTGCGATGCCCAGCACTATCAGCAGATAGTACCACCAGAAATGCAAATCCAGCTTTGCCAGCTCCTGACGGCGGCGCTGCATTATCAGACGGCCGTGGAACATGGCTGGGATGCCGCCGACCTGCTCGCCGTCCATAATCAGCCATTTGGACATCCGGTAGCGGTAGAACAGCGGACACGCCAGTATCACAAAGGTCACCAGCATGACCAGCGCGAAGACGGTGAGAATCGGCAGTAAATCGGGACTGGATAATGCCGCAAGATTCTCTCCGGCTTCGAATTCGACTTTATTCAGCGCCTGAATAATGGGAATCCCAAAAGGTGACAGCTGCACCAGCGTGGATACGATGAGGTCACTGATCCAAAACCGGCAGGCATACTGCAAGCTGGCCAGCAGCCAGAAAATCAGCAGAGGGCGGAGCTTGCGGAATCCTTCTGTTAAATCATTGGGACAGGTTTCCCGTCCGCGGGAAATGCCGATGGCGGCGTAAGTCAGTCCGGCATTCCAGATGGGAAGAAGAATCAAGAAAATCAGCCAAAGAGATGCCTGTACGGTAGTCAACGTTGCCTGCAGTCCCATGGCACCCAATCCATCGCCGATATTTAGATTACCGAGAATGTGGCTGATGGCTGTCACCGTCAGCGCAAAGCCCGCCAGAACGCCGCTGTGAATTGCGAACAGTTTGGTGGGAGAATAAACCGCGGCGCGCAATAAGGCGGCGGCATCGTGTTTTTCCATGGAATCACTCCTTGTCCTTTGGACACCTCTAGTTATATACGAAAATGCAGAAAATAGCAAATAAATTTTTTGTGACCTGCAACCAAGCGCAAAAAGAAATGACCCTTGACCAGTGCCTTCGACACAGTCAAGGGTCATTTCTCTTCAATCTTGGTATCTAACATCATTGGTTAACCTCTCTTTCTTAAATTGAACACCAAACATTTCAAATCAGCTACATTTCTCATCGTGACCTGTTATTTTCTCATAAGCGAGATGGCTTGTACGGGAAGATGTGGAATTGAAAGGAATGGGTTCTGTGGAATCCTTGCATCGGAATCTGTACTACCGGTTGGAAGAAAAACACACATTTGCAATTGCCGGAATTGGTAGAAATCTTATGATTACTAAGCTCCCGCTGAATCATTGGATTATACCTTGGTCGGTTCATCACGATGCCTTTGTTTTCCGGTATTTCAGGTTCTGCTGGAAGGATTGCTTGTGGAGATTATTACCTGTACATTGGTATCACCTCTTGTGACTATAAGATAACACATGGGCAGCGAAAATGCAAGTGGTAAGACTGTACAAAATACACAACCGGGTTTTAGCAAATGCGTAGAAAGTTGTCAAAATGGCACAAAAGTGTTGACGCCGGAGGCGTGATGTAGTATAGTAAATATGTTGGGCGGTGTATACCGCCCTGTTTCTGTATGTGTGAAAATGGTAAATTGAAAGCCTGCGGTTAAACCGCAGGCTTTTTTCTTCAGCTCAGGCCGTTCTCGAGGATTTCCCGCACCTCCTGTATGCGTCCGGGGGTGAAGGGGCTTCTCAATCCCGCGGACTCCATAAAGGCCAGGAACTCCACAACCTCACTGTCCAGATTGTCGATGTAGCAGGCCAGACCTGCGCCTTTCTCGTCCAGCTCCATCTGGTACAGCTGCAGCGCCGCGTCATTGCTGACCACATAGCTGATGACGTACAGCGGGCTGGTGAAGAAATGGTTGATGGCGGTATAAGTCTCGGCATCGTAGGAAAGATCATAGTCCTCACAAATCTCACTGAAAATCTTTTCGATGTTTGCCGCCGTTACATCCTCCGGCTCCAAATCATAAATCCGCAGCTCAAAGTCGGCGAAAGCGCCCTGCTCGGTATAAATCATCAGGGAAGCCACTGTCTGGTAAGGTGCCAAATCATCGTTCACATAGCACAGACTCAGGAACTCCAGTCCCTGACTGAAAATCTCAGCCACATCGATGCTGCCCTGATGACCGGAGCTGGCATAGTCGTTGCAGAAATGACCGAACTCATGGGTGAGGGTCAGGTGGTCAATGTTTGCGCCCATGGGGGATACAAACACGAAGGGCACCATGTAGTCCGGCAGGAATACCTCAAAGGATGCATCCAGCTTGTTGAGCTTGGAGCGGATGTGATACAGCTCCTTTTCGTCCATCAGCTGGAAGGCTTCGGCAATTACGCCGCCGGCTTCCTCTGCCAGCTCTTCCACATAGTCATAGGCCTTGCTGGAGGAGGACATTTTGATACATTCCGTCCACTCCGTATCCTCATATATGCCGGCGACCAGGGGAACCAGTTCCTCACGAACGTCTTCCAGATAGGCTTTTACTTCGTCCACGGAGTAGTCACGGTCGTAGTAGAAATCGTAGGCAAAGCTGGGGTAGTCCTCGTAGCCGGCTTCGGCGGCAATCTCCTGCCGGAGCAGAACCATCTCCACCAGCAGCTGTGCCAGCTCGTCATATTCGCCTCCCTCGCTGGAGAGCTCATAGAATTCAGCGGACAGCGCATCGTCCTTGCTCATCAGTTCTGTGAAGGTGTCGGTCCACATGCTTTCGCCGTCGTATTTATCAAAATAGCCCTCGCCAAAGTCCTCCTGCTCTTCCAGAAAATCCCGATGCTTGCTGGCGGCCAGCGCGTGGAGCAGATTGTCGGTACCGGACTGGAACTGAGCAACATAATCATTGCAATAATTGTATTCTTTCTCCCAATCCTCGTCTTTTAAGTTCAGATTGTAGTGAATGTGGGCAAGGTGGTAGTTGGTGGTGAAGTTGCTGGACAGCTCGGCGAAAATGTTCAGTGCGTCCAGCAAAGCCTGGGAATCGTTGCCGTCAATCAGGGTATTGCAGGCCTCCATAGCATCTTCCAGAGCATCCACATCCGGACGGGTGTATTCCATATCCTCGAACTTCGGGGCATCCCACGGATCGATTTCCGGTTCTTCCGGTTCCGGCGGAGTGGAGTCGGTGGTTTGCGTTGTGGTTGTGGGGCTGGTATCTTTGGGCGTGGAATCGCAGCCGCATAATAGCATGGTCAGTGCCAGCAGCAGCGCAATCATTCGAAGTAATGCGTTGTTTTTCATGGATGTTCCTCTCTTTCCGGGGGTGCAACAAACGCAGGGCTGCCGTGGGGGCAGCCCTGCGGGAAGTTTTATTCGTCTTCCTTGGCGTCAGCGATAATCTTCGCCTGATTCTGCTTCGGCACTTCCTCATAGCGCTCGAAGGACAGGGTGAAAGAACCACGGGCCTGAGTCATGGCGCGCAGGTCAATGGCGTAGCTGGACATTTCAGCCATGGGGACTTCTGCCTCAACCACAGTATTGCCATCGCTGTCAGGGTTCATGCCCATGACACGGCCACGGCGCTTGTTCAGGTCGCCGATGACGTCGCCCATGTAGCTGTCGGGGATGGTGACCGCCAGAGCGCCGATGGGCTCCAGCAGAGTGGGCATGGCGTTGGGCATGGCTTCCTTGAAGGCAAGGATGGCAGCCAGCTTGAAGGCCATTTCGTTGGAGTCGACGGGGTGGTAGGAGCCATCGTACAGGACAGCCTTCAGACCAACCATGGGATAGCCGGCCAGAGGACCCTTCTGAACGGCTTCCTGAATACCCTTTTCGACGGCGGGGTAGAAGTTTCTGGGCACGGAACCGCCAAAGACTTCCTCGGCGAAAATCAGCTCGTCCTGCTCCTCCTGAGGCTCAAAGCGAACCCAAACGTCACCGAACTGACCGGAACCGCCGGTCTGCTTCTTGTGACGGCCGTGGGCCTCGACCTTCTTCTTGATTTTCTCGCGGTAAGCAACCTTTGCGGGACTGAGGATAGCCTCAACACCGAAACGGCTCTTCAGCTTGGCGACCAGAACATCCAGCTGCTGATCGCCGGTACCGGACAGCACCAACTGCTTGGTCTCGGCGTTGTTGACCAGAGTGAAGGAGGGATCTTCCTCGTTCAGACGGTTCAGGCCGGTGCCGACCTTTTCTTCCTGACCCTTGACCTTGGGGGCAATAGCCATGGAATAGCAGGGAGCGGGGTAGGGGATGCCCTTCAGGCTGACCACCTTACGGGGGTCGCACAGGGTATCGCCGGTCTTGACCTTATCCATCTTGCCGATGGCACCGATGTCGCCGCAGCTCAGCTCCTTGACCTCGGAGTTCTTCTTGCCGCACATGGTGTACAGACGGCCCAGCTTCTCAGTCTCACCGGTACGGGAGTTGACCAGAGTGGTATCGGAGTTGATAACGCCGGACAGAACCTTGATGAAGGAGTACTTGCCGTACTGATCGGAAACGGTCTTCCAGACGAAGGCTGCGGGCACGCCACCGGGAGAAACCACGAATTCCTCGGTGTTGCCGTCAGCAGTGGTAGCCTTGTGATAGTTGCCCTCCACGGGGTTGGGCAGCAGGTCGATGATGTGATCCATCAGCATCAGGCTGCCCAGGCAGCTGACACCGGAGCCACACAGAACAGGGAACAAGCTCAGGTCCTTCACGCCCTGATGCAGACCCTTAATCATTTCTGCGTAGGTGAAGTCGTCACCCTCGAAGAAACGGTCCATCAGAGCTTCGTCGGTCTCGGCAACGGCTTCCTTCAGGGCATCGTTGAACTCCTCAATGACGGAAATCTTGTCATCGGGAACCTGAATCTCGACTCTTTTCAGCTTCTGCATCTCGTAGGCGCGCTTGTTCAGCACGTCGATGATGCCGGTAATCTTCTTGGAGCTGTCCCAGATGGGAACGACCACGGGGGCAATCTTGTTGCCGTACTTCTCGCGCAGAGCCTCAAAGGTGGCGTTGTAGTCGGAGTTGTCCTCGTCGACCTTGGAGATGTAAATGAAGCGGGGCATATTCCGCTCTTCGCAGTACTTCCATGCCTTCTCGAAGCCAACGGTGATGCCGTCCTTGGCGGAGCAGACGATAATCGCGGCGTCAGCGGCACGGAGTGCTTCCATGGCGGCACCGGCGAAGTCGAAGCCACCGGGAGCGTCCAACAGGTTAATCTTGCAGTTATGATACTCCAGCGGCACCACGGAGGTGGAGATGGAGATATTGCGACGAATTTCCTCGGGATCGAAGTCACAAACGGTGTTGCCGTCGGCGTTTTTGCCGATACGGTCGATGGCACCGGTCATGTAGAGTAAGCTCTCTGCCAGAGCGGACTTGCCGCTGCCACTATGGCCCAGCAGGCAGATATTACGGATTGCGTTTGCAGTGTACATGATAATAATCTCCTTTCGGGAAGGCCCTGATGCCCTCCGGTGCTTACAAATGGTGCGGAGCACCACAATGAAGACATTATACACGAAAGGTATGTGGATTTCAATGCTTAATTTCGTCAAAATGCAAAATTGGAGGAAATGGCAGACGGACAGTTGTCCATCTGTGCAAAACGCCCAAAAAAACCGCCTTGTTGGTGGGTGAAAATGATAATGGTCAACTCTGCCCGACAAAACAGAAAAAGCGCGCCAACGGCGCGCTTTATGCTGTTTAGATTTCGGGAATCTGCTCTGCGTTCCAGCCGCAGCGACCGGCAATGTGTGTCATTTGCTCGGTTACGGAGGAATCGCCCTTGACCTCTACCAGCCAACTGACCTGATCGTAGATGTACAGGCATTTGACGGTGGTATCGCTTTCGCCCTTGATGACTACGTAGTAGCCTACACCGGTGCCGGAGCCGACCCATGCGGCGTCGCCGTACTGTGCCTTCAAAGTCTCGGCATATTGCTTGGATTGTGCAGCGCCGTTACCCAGCTCGGACAATGCACCAAAACGAACCGTGCCGGAGATTTTATCATTCTTAAAGGTAAAAACATTGGAATCCTCAGCCGAAGTGGTGGTAGTGAAGCTGGTATCCAGTTTCAGGGTCAGACCGCAGTGCATGTGCTGGACGGGGGTAGCTTCCGGTTCCGGCTGATTTTCGGACTGGGTAGGTGCGGTGGTGGTTACGGTGGTGGGGGTGGGCTTCTCCTTGGCACAGCCACTCAATCCGGCCAGCAGCATGAGAATCGCCGCAATCAATGCGATAATAGACAGTCTCATAATTGTTCATCCTCCTTTTTGGGATATGTTACTCTATTTTTCGGCATAAGTCAATAAGGACAAATCGCTTTGAATTTACCCTTTCAAAAACCAAAGCCGCATCGATATCCGGCTTTGCTGCCGGTTTCGGCAAAAAGCACGCCGAAACCGGCGTGCTTTTTTGATTATTCGTTACGGACGCTCATGAACAGTTTTTCCACAAGCTGTGTGGTGCTCAGGGGTAAATGAGAGTAGCTGCTGCCGTTGGCAAGAATCTCCTCGGGGGGATAGGCGACCTCGCTTTCGGCAAGATAGTCGTCCATGAATTCCTTGGAAGCGGAGATGGGAGAGCCATAGCAGATATAGTTCATGTTCTCACCGGAAATCTCCGGCTCGCACAGGAAGTTGATGAAGGTTTCCGCGGCATCCTTCTCCTGGGCACACTTGGGGATGCACATGGCATCGATGAACAGGTTGAACTGCTGATTATCAGGCAGGAAAAATGCCAGATTCTCGTTCTCGTCCATCATCTGCATGCAGTCGCCGGCGTAGTAGGGGGCGATATAAGCCTCTTCGTTGATCATGGTGTCGTAGACCTGATCCATGACGTACTGCTGAACCAGAGGCTTTTGCGCCATGAGCTTGTCGGCACAGGCCTGCAGTTCGGCTTCGTCGGTGGTGTTTACATCGTAGCCCAGCAGATACTGTGCCACGCCGAAGGCATCACGGGAGTTGTCGAACTGGAGAATCTTATCGTCATACTTCTCGTTCCACAGCAGTTCCCAGCCGGTAACATCGGCTTCGTCGACGTACTTGGTATTGTACAGGATGCCCACGGTTCCCCAGGTATAAGGCACGGAATACCGGTTGTCCGGATCGTAGGCGGTGTTCTTGAAGTTTTCGTCGATGTACTGATAGTTGGGAATGTTGTCGAAGTTCAGCTCCAGCAGCATATCCTCAGCAATCATACGGGCAATCATGTAGTCCGAGGGGATGATTACATCCACACTGATGCCGCCGTTTTTCAACTTGGTATACAGCTCCTCGTTGGAGCCGTAGGTCTGGTAGTTGACGTCAATGTTGGGGTAACGGCGCTCAAACTCAGCGATAATATCCAGCGTTCCGTCGCTGCCGTCGGCAATGTTCTGACCCCAGTTGTAGACATTGATGGTAACCTTGTCCCGGTCGGTCATCACGATGGCGGCACCGCAGCCGGTAATCAGGCACGCCACCACCGCGATAGCCACCGCGCGCTTCATGATTTGAACCTTGCGGCTGGGCATACGGGTCTGGGGGCGGCTCTTTCTCCGGTCGGAGCGGAGCTGCAGCAGATTCATGGTGACCATCAGAATGAAGATTAACGCGAACAGCAGGGTGAACATGGCGTACACCTTAGGCTTGATAGGCTTTTTGGTGTAGTTGTAGATTTCGACAGGCAGGGTGGTAAAGCTGGAGCCGCTGACGAAGTAGCTGATTACGAAATCGTCCAGACTCATGGTAAAGGCCATGATGCCGCCTGCTACCACACCGGGGGTGATTTCCGGCAGAGTCACCTTGAAAAAGGCCTGCCAGGGAGTGCAGCCCAAATCCATGGCGGCATCCGTCAGGGATTTGTCCATCTGCTGGAACTTGGGCATGACATTGAGGATGACGTAGGGCAGGTTAAAGGTGATGTGGGCAATCAGCAGGGTCCAGAAGTTCAGACTTTCCCGCTGGCTCAGCATCCTGGAGCCCACGAACACAAACAGCAGCGACAGGCTGATACCGGTGACAATATCGGGGTTGGTCATGGGGATGTTGGTCAGGCTCATGACTGCCTTGCGCATACGGGGCTTGAGGTTGTGGATGCCCAGCGCCGCCACAGTGCCAAAGGCAGTGGCAATCAGCGCCGAAGCGATGGAGATAATCAGGGAATTACCCAGCAGCTTCAGCAGAGAATCGTCCTGAAACAGCGCCACATACTGCCGGAAGGTGAAGTCCTCAAAGCGGGTCATACTCTCACCGGTATTGAAGGACGCCACGATCAGCACCGCCATGGGGATGTACAGGAACACAAAAATCAGGATCGTAATGATACGGTTGGCGTTTTTCATACGATCACCCCGCTTTCATCGCTGTCGCCGCCCAGACGGTTCATGATACCGGTGCAGACGAACACCAGGATCATCAGTACCAGGCTCAAAGCGGCACCAAGGTTGGGGTTGTTGCCCTGCTTGAACCACTTTTCGATGACGTCACCAATCAGGATGGTGTCGGTGTTGCCCAGCTTCTGGGAGATGTAGAAGGTGGAAACCGCAGGGACGAATACCATAGTGATGCCGGATAGAATGCCCGGCATACTCAGGGGCAGCACCACTTTGGTAAAGACCTGAACGCCGTTGCAGCCCAGATCCTCCGCCGCTTCAATGAGCCGGCGGTCAATCTTGACGATGATGGCGTACAGGGGAAGAATCATGTAAGGCAGGTAGTTGTAGACCATGCCCAGAATCACCGCGCCGGGGGTGCGGATCAGCTTCAACGGACCGATTCCCAGCAGTCCGAGGAAACTGTTGATGATGCCGGTGTCCTGCAGCAGTCCTACCCACGCAAGGGTGCGCAGCAGGAAGCTCATGCACATGGGAAGCATCACCAGCATATACAGGAATTTCTGCATGACAGGACCCCGATGGGCGATGAAGTACGCCACCGGATAACCCAGAAGCAGGCAGATAAAGGCGGAAATCAGGGAGTAGACCACCGATTGCCACAGCACATCGGTATAGTTTCCCAGTTCCTTCAGATTTGCCAGCGTAAGCTTGCCGGTTTCCACGTCCGTCAGGGCGTAGTAACCCACCACACACAGAGGAATCAAAGTAAACAGCAGCATCCAAATGATGTAGGGCAGGCTCAGCAGGACCGCGTTATTCCTCTTCTTCATCGGCATCCTCCGCCAGCTCGTCGTACTCAGCGGAGTAGGAGCTGTAGTCACCGAACATGCCGGAGTATTCACTCTTGTGCATGATGTGGATGTCCTTAGGCTCCAGCCGGATGCCGATTACGGAGCCGACAGCATGGAAGTCGGTGGTCTGAATCAGCCACTTAAAGCCTTTGAACTCGACGATGATATCGTAGTTCAGACCTTTGAAGGTCACCGATGTGACGGTGCCAACCAGATGACCCTGACCCTCGGGGACAATGTCGATGTCCTCGGGACGGATGACCACGTCCACCGGCTCGTTGGGAGCGAAGCCCTTGTCCACGCACTCGAAGGTACGACCGAAGAACTTAACTTTGTAGTCCTCCAGCATAATGCCGTCGAGAATGTTACTTTCGCCGATGAAGTCCGCCACGAAGGCGTTTTTGGGCTCATTATAGATATCCTCAGGTCTGCCAATCTGCTGGATGCGGCCCTTGTCCATAACCACCACAGTATCGGACATGCTCAGCGCTTCTTCCTGATCGTGGGTGACATAGATGAAGGTGATGCCGGTGGCCTGCTGGATGCGCTTCAGTTCGTTCTGCATATCCTTGCGCAGGCGCAAATCCAGAGCGCCCAGAGGCTCGTCCAGAAGCAGCACCTTAGGCTGGTTGACCAGTGCTCGCGCGATGGCGACGCGCTGCTGCTGACCGCCGGACAGGGAACTGACATTGCGGTGACCGTAGCCTTTCAGGCTGACGATTTCCAGCATCCGCTCCACCCGTTCATTGATTTCAGCTTTGGGCACCTTTGCCACCCGCAGACCGAAAGCGATGTTGTCAAACACGTTCAGATGCGGGAACAGGGCATACCGCTGAAACACGGTGTTAATCTGGCGCTTGTAGGGCGGGACGTCGTTGATCACCTGACCGTCAAAGGTGACGGTGCCGGAGGAGGGCGTCAGGAAACCGCCGATGATTCGCAGCGTAGTGGTCTTGCCGCAGCCGGAGGGACCCAGCAGCGTGAGGAATTCATGATCGTTGATGTAGAGATTGATACTGTCTAGTATCCTTTCCCCGTCGAACTCCATAGTGAGGTCATGGAGTCTGATGAGTTCTTTGGACATTATCCTCCCCCGTTTCTGTATTTATTACGTCATATTGTGACAAGTATATTTGTATCCCAAAATACCGTTTTTGTCAACGAAAATCGTCATAGAAACAGTGACAATTTTCTTCCACCGACGGACAAAGATATTGTATCATTTTATATATAATGTAAAAGACAGGGTTTGTGGTGGTTGTAGGACGAACAATAATTCACGGATTTCCGGCTGGATACTTGCGCACGAAGTAAGGCTGTGGTATAATTGTCGAAAAAATGGAAGGAGCCCGTCATGTTTGCCACAACTCTGTGCTATATCACCCGGGGGAATCAGGTTCTGATGCTCCATCGGGTCAAAAAGCAAAACGACATCAACAAGGATAAATGGATTGGCATCGGCGGAAAGTTCGAGGGGGAGGAAAGCCCTGACGAGTGCCTGCTGCGTGAGGTGTGGGAAGAAACCGGACTGACCCTGACTTCGTGGAAATGCCGGGGGGTGGTGACCTTCCTGTGTGACGGCTGCGAAGGGGAGTACATGTACCTGTTCACCGCCGACGGCTTCGAAGGCGAGTTGAAGGAATGTGACGAGGGCAATCTGCAATGGGTGGACCGTGCCTTTCTGGATGACCTGCCCAAATGGGAGGGAGATCAGATTTTTCTGGACCTGCTGTGGCAGGGCGCTCCCTTTTTCCTTTTGAAGCTGCGCTATGAGAAAGACAGACTGGTGCAGGCGGTTCTGGACGGACGCACCATCGTGAGTAAGGAGTTTTGACTATGCCAAATAAAGAAATGCTCATCCGCCGCAGAAAAAAGCAATCCCCTGTGCCGCTGATTCTGACGGTTGTATTGACGCTTGTGCTGATTGGATTGCTGATTTGGTGCGTGGTACTGGTGGCGAATCAGGAAGATACGCCCGTGCCTACGGACAGCACCGGCAACTCCACACAGACATCCTCGACCCAGACAGAACCTTCTGAAACGAAGCCTACGGGAACGGAACCCACAGAAACAGAGCCCTCCGTCACAGAGCCGACGGAAACTGATCCTCCTGAGGAGGACCCTCCGGTAGAGAATCCGCCGGAAACCAAACCCACAGAACCGGTGTCGCCCCCTAAGCCCGATCCCGAGCCTACCCCCAATCCGGGAGAAAAGCCCAAGGATCCGGCTGTCATTGCCGCAGAGCAGAAAATCGCCGCCTATGCCGAGGCGCATGGCTATACGCTGGAGGATTATCATCCCAAGCTGGCGGAGCTTCTGGCGCTGAAGCCGGAAGCGGAGGAATATGTTCTGAACTTCCCCATGGAATACGGCAAGGACCACCCCATCGATATCTCCGGCTATGCTGACTGCGAGGGCGTGCCTCTGTTCATCCAGTGGGATAAGCAGTGGGGTTATCTGGATTATGCCGGCAATGTGGCAGGCTTGTCCGCTTGCGGACCTACCAGCATGGCTATGGTCATGTACCATTTCACCCGTGACCCCAAGTACACCCCTGCGTACATGATGCAGTTCGCTGAGAGCAACGTCAACTACGCCTCCAAGGGTGCCGGCACCCAGTGGGCGTTCTTCAAGCAGGGCGGTAAGGAGCTGGGACTGGATGTGCGGGAGCTGACCTCCGAGCAAATTGGCAGCGAACGGATGATTGCCAATATTGTCAACTCGGGTCGAATCATCATCATGAATGTGAAACCCGGCGTGTTCACCACCGTGGGACACTATATGCTGATTGTAGGCTACGAGGACGGCAAGTTCCGGGTCAACGATCCCAACAGCCGTGTCAATTCCGAAACGCTCTGGGAGTTTGAGGTATTTGCTGACCAGATCCGTATGATGTGGTCCTACTCCATGTAATACATATCAAAACAGGGCTGCCTTCGGGCAGCCCTGTTGCATTATCCAAACAGTTCGGTGGACAGATAGCGGTCGCCGGTGTCGGGGAGGAGGACCACAATGGTCTTTCCGGCGTTTTCCGGTGCTTCTGCCAGTTCTGTGGCGGCGTGGAGCGCCGCGCCGGAGGAGATGCCCACCAGAACGCCCTCGCTCCGTCCCAGCTTACGGGCGGCGGCGTAGGCCTGTTCTTCTGTGATGGTGATAATCCGGTCGTAGACGGCAGTATCCAGCACCTTGGGCACAAAGCCCGCACCGATGCCTTGCAGTCCATGCTTTCCGGCGGCACCGCCGGAGAGAACGGGAGAGCCTGCCGGCTCTACACCTACGATCTGCACATTGGGATTCCTGCTCTTCAAAAATCTCCCCACGCCGGTGATGGTGCCGCCGGTGCCGATACCGGCAACGAAAATATCCACCTTGCCGTCGGTGTCCGCCCAGATTTCAGGTCCGGTGGTGTCGAAGTGTGCCTGCGCGTTGGCAGGGTTGCCAAACTGGTCGGGGATGAAGCTGTGGGGGTACTCTTTAGCCAGCGTTTCCGCCTTGGCAATGGCAGCGGTCATGCCCTCCGCGCCGGGGGTCAGCACAACTTCCGCACCGTAGGCACGCATCAGCTTGATTCGTTCCGGACTCATGGAGTCAGGCATGACAATCATGGCGCGGTAACCCCGTGCCGCCGCCACCGCTGCCAGACCGATGCCGGTGTTGCCGGAGGTGGGCTCGATAATCACGCTGTCCGGCTTCAGGATGCCCCGACGCTCCGCGTCGTCAATCATCGCCTTCGCCACCCGATCCTTCGCGGATCCGGCGGGGTTCAGAAATTCCAGTTTGGCAAGAACCTGGGGGTGACTCTTCAACGCCAGAAGGGGCGTGCGGCCAATAAGCTCGTCCACAGAGCGACAAATGTTCATGAGAAAAAACCTCCTTTGGATTGACAGCATAAGATGGTTGTGGTATAAAAGGTAAAGAAAATGGAGGAAATGCTATGAATGATTTTGAATTGAGAATCTCCGGCGTGGTGGACTCCATTCTGGAGGACTACCAAAACCAGCGGGATATCGACCAGCTGGACATTTTCCGCCATCCGGACAAGGATGTGGTGGTGGAGCTGATTGGCAAGCTGCGCCGCATCATTTTCCCCGGCTACTTTCGGGATAAGAATTACCATATATATAATGCCAAGCACAATCTGTCCATGCTGATTGAGGATACCATGTTTAATCTGATTCAGCAGATTACGCTGGTGCTTCAGGGCGGCGGCATGGAAAGCGCCGAGGCGGAGCAGAAGGCGCAAAGCCTGTGTCTGGAATTCTTCGACCGGATTCCTCAGATTCGCGCCATGGTGCAGACGGATTTGCAGGCTTCCTACGACGGCGACCCTGCCGCCACCGGAATGGATGAGATTATCTATTCCTACCCCGGTCTGTTTGCCATCACGGTCTACCGGCTGGCTCATGTGCTTTATGAGCTGCAGGTGCCTATGATTCCACGTATGATGACAGAGCATGCCCACAGCGTCACCGGCATCGATATCCACCCCGGTGCCACCGTTGGGAAATACTTCTTCATTGACCACGGTACCGGTATTGTTATCGGTGAAACCACGGTCATCGGCGAAAATGTGAAAATTTATCAGGGTGTTACTCTGGGCGCTCTGTCCACTCGTGGCGGTCAGAGCCTGCGCGGCGTGCGCCGTCATCCTACTCTGGAGGACAATGTGACCATTTACGCCGGCGCTTCCATTCTGGGTGGCGAAACGGTGATTGGTCGGGGTTGCGTGATTGGCTCCAACGCCTTTATCACCCGTTCCATCGCACCGGGTACCACCGTCAGCATCAAGAATCAGGAGCTGCAGTTCAAGACCCGGGCAAAGCCGGAGGAACTGACCATCATCTCCACAGAATAACAGCTGCATCGAGAGGGCAACGCCCTCTCGATTTTATTTTTTTATCAAATCCCGAACCACTTCTCCGGCGAGAATCAGACCCGCCGCACCGGGGACAAAGGCGGTGCTGCCGGGGATGGTTCGCTTGCCAAGGGCGGCAGCCTCTTCTTCAGCGCCTACAGGAGTCAGCGCCTCCTCGGTGGAGTAGACCACCTTCAGGTTTGTGATGCCCCGCTTGCGCAGTTCCTTGCGCATGATGCGTGCCAGGGGACAGAAGGTGGTTTTTGTAATGTCCGTTACCTGCAGGCGGCTGGCATCCAGCTTGTTGCCGGTGCCCATGGCGCTGATTACCGGCACACCGGCCGCCTTGGCATTCTCGATGATGCACAGCTTGCCGGTAACGGTGTCGATGGCATCGATGATATAGTCGTACACGGAAAAATCAAAGTCGCCGGCGGTTTCCGGCAGATAAAATACGGGATAGGCATTCACTATTGTTTCAGGACAGATGGCATGGATGCGCTCTTTGGCAGCCTCGACCTTCAGCTGTCCCACCGTATCAAGGGTGGCGAGAATCTGACGGTTCAGATTGGTCAGGCTCACGGTATCATGGTCGAATAAATCCAACGTACCGATGCCGCTGCGAGCCAGCGCTTCCACCGCGTAGCCGCCTACGCCACCAATGCCGAACACCGCCACCCGTGAATTCCAAAGCCGCTCCATGGCGGCTTTGCCCACCAGCAACTCCGTGCGGGCAAATTGATTCATGAAATCACCTCTGAATTGTGATATCACATCGAAGGGGAAATGTCAAGATAAGCTGATATCTACGATGGGGAAATGATTGTTTAGCGAACGAATCATTTACGCAGCAAAGTGAACGGGACTGCCTTTGGGCAGTCCCGTTTTGATTAGTCCTCGAAGGTCAGGATGTCCTTGAACTTCTCCTTGAAGATTTCGTAGACGGCGTTGAGAACATCCTCGTCGGTGACGGAGATGTAGTTCTCGTTCTCCTCGTCCACAGGCTCAATCTCCAGAATCACGATTTCACCGCTGTCGTCGGTGGGCAGCAGCATCAGGTACTCCTTGCCCTGATACTCGATGACGTCCAGATACTCAAAGGTGGCCTCGTTGCCGTTCTCGTCGGTGAGGGTCAGCAGCTCCACTTCTTCTTCCAGAATCTCGTTGTTTTCCATTTTGTTTTCCTCCTTAAGCAAGATAAATAGCCTTACAGGCCAGCATGGTCATATAGCAGTCCAGTTTGCTCACCAGTTCCATGGGAGCATGCATGCTCAGCACCGGCACGCCGGCGTCCACGGTAACGATGTTGCGGTTTGCCATGTAGGCAGCCACAGTGCCGCCACCGCCCTGATCCACCTTGCCCAGAGTGGCAATCTGCCACTGGACACCGGCATTCTCCAGCGTGGTGCGGACATGGCACATGGCTTCGGCGGAGGCATCAGATGCGCCGCCCTTGCCACGGGAGCCGGTGTACTTGCAGATGGCAACACCGTAGTTCAGAACGGAGTTGTTCCGGCGGTCGTGGACCTCGGGGAAGTTGGGGTCGAAGGCGTTGGAAACGTCAGCGGACAGACAGAAGGAGTTGGTGAAGCACTCCATCAGCTTTACGCCCTGTGCGTCGCACAGCATTTCCATGAAGTATTCGAAGGCCCAGCTCTGCATACCGGAGATGCCCACAGAACCGATTTCCTCCTTGTCCGCAAGGATGCAGACAGCGGTGTGGGTGGGAGTACCCATGGTCAGCAGGGGCTCGATTTCCGCAAAGGCACAGACCCGGTCATCGTGACCGTAGGCACCAATCAGGCTCCGGTCCAGACCGACCTCACGGCACTTGCCGGCAGGCACGATGTTCAGCTCGGCGGAAAGGAAGTCGGACTCGATGATGCCGTACTTTTCATTCAGAAGCTTCATGATGTTCAGCTTCACAAGGTCGCTGCCTTCACCGGTCAGAGGCTCGGTGCCCAGAATCACATTCAGCTGCTCACCGGCGATGCCTTCCGCCATGGTCTTTTTCATCTGGTCGGCGGCAAGGTGGGGCAGCAGGTCGGAAACCACCAGAATGGGGTCGTTGTCGTCCTCACCAATGGTCACATTCACGGTGGTGCCGTCCTTGCGGCAAACCACGCCATGCAGCGCCAGCGCAATGGTGGGCCACTGGTACTTCTTGATGCCGCCGTAGTAATGAGTCTTGAGATAGGCGATTTCGCCGTCCTCATAGAGGGGATTGGGCTTCACATCCAGACGGGGGGAGTCCACATGGGCGGCACAGATATTGGCGCCCTTGGCAAGGCTCTCAGAGCCGATGACAGCCAGCAGGATGCTCTTGCCACGGTTGTTGTAGTAAACCTTATCGCCGGGATTCAGGGACATTCCGGTGGTGAGAGGCTTGAAGCCGTTGGCTTCGGCGATGTTCACCGCCCATGCGGTGGCTTCACGCTCGGTCTTGCAGGCGTCCATGAAGGCCATGTAGCGCTTGCAGTAATCTTCCATTTCAACCCGCTGGGCGTCGGTCAATGCGGCATAACCGTTCTTCGGCGTCATCAGCAGGGATTCACGCAGTTCTTCGTTGGTCATATTTGGTCCTCCTGTCGTTGATAATCACTTATTTCATTATACCCGACTCTTTGAAAAATGCAAGGCATTTTGACTGGAAAGTAGACAGGTCGCTGTCGTTTTCCAGAGTGTAGTCGCATTTGCGACGAAACCAGTCGTTGTCGGGCTGCGCGGCAATGCGGCTGCGGGCGTAGGCTTCGGTGATGCCCTCCCGCTCCACCAGCCGACGGACACGATGCTCCGCAGAAGCGATGACGCCAACGGTCATGTCGCACAGCTCCGCCAGTCCGCCCTCGAACAATCCGATGGCATCAATGGCAACCAGCGCCGCATCATCCATGCGACGCAGTACCTCCGCCTTGACGGCGGCGTGGGTGATGCGGTTCAGGTCTGCCAGCGCAGCTTCGTCGGCAAAGACAATGGCGCCCAGCTTTTTGCGCTGGAGGACACCCTCTGCCACAGTTCCGGGGAAACGGGCTTCGATGGCGGCGGTGAGGGTGGCGTCAGATGCCAGCAGCTCATGGTAAATCCGGTCGCAGTCCAGTACTTGCGCACCCAGCTTTTCCAGTTCTCGCAGCAGAGTGGTTTTGCCACAGCCGGTGCCACCGGTGATTCCGATAATCATAGCTCTTCCTCCGCGTCGATGATGTGGAAGGCGGCTGCCTTTTTCAATCGGTTCTGTACGGCGTAGGCCACACCGCCGCCGGTGGGACAGCGGGCGTATACCTGATGGATGGCGGGGTCGTCCAGCTCCCGCAAGGCAGCAAACAATCCTGCGGAAAGGGTATTCACATCCGCCTCCTGCCCGTAAGAAAGGGGATTGCAGCTTTCGTACAAGGGCAATTCTTCTTCAAAGCACAACACGCGGTCACCGGGCTCAAAATGGCTGCGGATATAGGCTGCGGCTTTTTCCCGGCTGCCGGCTACGATGACCACCGGTTCCTGGGGGGCATAATGCCGGTATTTCATGCCGGGGGCTTTGACCACTTCATCCTTATCAATCTGGGCGGTAACCGCTTTGTCCACCACCAGATCTCCCAAGACCTCCCGCAGCTGCTCCGGGGTGATGCCGCCGGGACGCAGCAGCCGGGGGCGGCGCTCCGTCAGATCCACAATGGTGGATTCCACGCACACCCGGCAGGGTCCGCCATCAACAATCATGTCAATCATTCCGTCATGGTCGTGGCGCACATGCTCTGCGGTGGTGGTGGAGGGTTTTCCGGAAATGTTGGCGGAAGGCGCTGCAATCGGTACGCCGGAGAGGCGGATGATCTTTCGGGTCACCTCACAGTCCGGGCACCGGACAGCCACCGTATCCAGTCCCGCCGTTGTCCGCCGGGGA
>JAZSEN010000053.1:0-54110 GCA_045531675.1 Faecousia sp. | reverse complement strand
CTTCTACACCAGAGTTATCGCTTACAGCCTGGGTAACTACTGTGAGACTCTGGCGAATAACGGCAACGAATTCGGTGCCGCTACTGCCGTCTACGGCTACTACGCAAAGGCCTACTTCGCAAACTAATCCTCAAAAAAATCGCCACGGGGAAACCCGTGGCGGTTTCTTGGTTGTCCGTAAATCACATATTTCCAGCGTAATATTGAAAATAACCACTTCCCGTGATACAATACTCCAATCAAACATCAAGGAGTGACCGCCATGTCCGATCATCGCACCACTCTCTACGCCAGCAGGCTTTCAACACTCATTCAAACGGAAACCGTTTCCGTCCCTGACCAACCGGATAAATCGAAATTCTACCATTTTCACGAGCGGCTGCGGGAACTGTTCCCCCGGCTTTTTTCTGTATGCCGGTTTGAGGATTTTAACGGCAGTATACTGCTGTGCTGGAAAGGGCAAAGCCACCGCGCGCCAATCCTACTGATGAACCACCATGATGTGGTGGAGGCACCGGGTCAATGGAAGTATCCCCCCTTCTCCGGCACCATTGCAGAAGGCAAAATCTGGGGTCGGGGAACACTGGACACCAAAGGTGGCCTGTGGGCCATGCTGCAGGCGGCAGAGGAACTGGCATCGGAGGGTTTTGTACCGCCACGGGACACCTATTTTCTCTCCGACTGTGCCGAGGAAACCGACGGTTCCGGCGCCGACGCCATCAGCGCAGAGCTGCAACGTCGGGGGATTCGCTTTGCCATGGTATTGGACGAAGGCGGCATGATTCTTCCGGAGCCCATCGGTGGTGCAAAAGGTACCTTCGCCATGGTTGGACTGGGCGAAAAAGGCTCTGCCGACCTGAAATTCATTGCTCGTTCCTCCGGCGGTCACGCATCCACCCCCGGCAAAGACACGCCGTTGGTTCGTCTTGGTAAATTCATGGCGGCGGTGGAAAAGAAAAACCTCTTCAAAGCGGACATTCCCCCTGCAATTTGCGAGATGTTCCGTAGAATCTCCGCCACAATGTCCCAACCTCTGCGGTTTGTGCTGGGGCATCCAAAGCTGTTCAAACCCCTTTTGGTAAGGGTAATCCCTTCCGTATCCGCCACGGCAGGGGCCATGCTGAAAACCACCCTTGCTTTCACCATGGCATCCGGTTCTGCCGGTGCCAACGTACTGCCACAGGAGGCATGGGTCGTTGGCAATATGCGCTTTTCTCACCATCAGGGCGGCGAGGCCAGCATTGAAGCAGTGCGCAAACTGGCTAAAAAATACGATATTGAAACCGTGGTGCTGGAATCCGGCTTCTCCTCCCCCATCTCTGATTACAACAGCGGTGCTTTCCGCCTTGTGGAGCAGGCAGTACGCCGTACCTTCCCCGGAGTGATTACTTCTCCCTATCTCATGACCGGCGCCAGCGACAGCCGGTTCCTCAGCCGTGTATCCGACAACTGCATCCGGTTCGCTCCTTTCCTGATTTCCCACCTGCAGATGGACAGCGTTCACGGACTCAATGAAAATCTGGACCTGTCCGCCCTTGCACCGGCAGTAGACTTCTACAAATACATCATCACGGAGGCATAAGCTTGGAAAACACCAGAGAAAAAAGCCTGAATATCAGTATCCGTTCCTTCATCACCGCCATTGTAGTCATTTTTGCACTGATGGTGGTATCCTACATCCTGACCTTTCTGATTCCCGGCGGTGTATACGCCCGCACCACCGATGCCGCCGGCAACCAAATCATCGACACCGCCGCCGGCTTTACCGCTGTGGAGGGCGGAATTCCCTTCTGGAAATGGCTCTTGTCACCGGTTCTGACCCTGACCGCCTCCGGCAGCGGCACCTTGATTGCGGTTATCGTTTTCCTGCTGGTGATTGGCGGTGTGTTTAACGGTTTGGATCAGTGCGGCTTGATGCGCTATATGCTAAACAAAACCGCTCACCGGTTCAGCGGTGTCCGTTACCGGCTGATGGCAGTCATCGTGCTGCTGTTCATGGCAATGGGCTCTTTGATTGGCTCCTTTGAGGAGTGTGTGCCGCTGGTTCCCATCGTGGTGGCGCTGGCGGTCAATCTGGGTTGGGATCCGTTGGTTGGCGTTGGTATGAGCCTGCTGGCAGCAGGCTGCGGCTTCGCTGCCGGCGTGTGCAACCCCTTCACCGTAGGCGTTGCCCAGCAGCTGGCAGGACTTCCTATGTTCTCCGGCGCATGGCTGCGGCTGATTTCCTTCGGCCTGATTTATCTGCTGCTGACCTTCTTTCTGCGCAGCTACGCCAAAAGAATTGCCCGCCCTCTGGAGGATGTGAAATCCGCTTCGGAATTCACCCCCGACCGGAAGAGGGATAAAGGTCTGATTTGCTTTGTGGTCATCATGGGCATCGGTGTTGCCACCATCTTATGCTCTGGTTTCATCACTGCGCTGCAAGACTACACCATGATTATCGTGGCGGTAATGTTCCTGATTGCCGGCATCTGCTCTACCCTGCTTTCCGGCATGACCGGCAAAGAGCTGGGTAAAAGCTTTCTCAGCGGCGTGACCAGCATGCTTCCGGCGATGCTGATGATTCTGATGGCATCCTCCATCCGTTACACGCTGGAAGAGGCAAAGGTCATAGACACCATCCTCCACGGCGCGGTGGAGCTGGCGCAGACCCTGCCCAAATGGGCGGTGGTGGAGTTCATCTACCTGTTGGTACTGGGCATGAATTTCTTCATTCCCTCCGGTTCTGCCAAGGCCTTCATGCTGATTCCCCTGATTGTACCTATGGCGCAGGTATTCGGCATCTCTCCCCAGCTGTGCGTCCTTGCTTTTGCCTTTGGCGATGGCTTCTCCAACGTGTTCTATCCTACCAATCCGGCGCTGCTGATTGGTCTTGGACTGGCAGATGTGAGCTACGGCGACTGGTTCAAATGGAGCGGAAGATTCCAATTTATGAACCTGATTCTGACCGCCGCCCTCCTCCTGCTGGGATTGGCAGTTCAGTATTAAGATGAGAAATATTCTTGCATTTCCCTGACAGAAATGGTAGTATAAACATAATTCCAAACCAAGGGAGCATCTCTATGAAATACATCGTAATTCTGGGCGACGGTATGGCCGGTGAGCCGCTGGCGGCTCTGGGTAACAAAACCACACTGGAAGCAGCCGCCACCCCCAATATGGATCAGCTCGCCTCCATGGGTACCATGGGGCTGGCAAAAATGGTCCCCGAGGGCATGAAACCCGGCTCTGACGTTGCCAACCTTGCCGTTCTGGGCTATGATCCCAAACGCAACTATTCCGGACGTTCTCCGCTGGAGGCCCTCAGCGTTGGCGTAGCCATGGAGCCCACGGACGTGGTGCTTCGGTGCAATCTGGTCACTCTGTCCGAAAACGAACCCTATGCCCAAAAGACCATCATCGACCACAGCTCCGGTGAAATTTCCTCGGAGGATGCGGACATCCTGATGGATGCCATCCGGGATACCTTCAACAATGAAGAATTCCAGTTCTATTCCGGCACCAGCTACCGCCACATCACCATCTGGAAAAACGGCACTGTGCTGGACTTCGACCAGCCCCATGACCATCTGGGCGAGATAATCGGCGATTACCTGCCTGCCAATGCCGACTTCCGCCGGATGATGGAACAGAGCTTCGATATTCTCAACAACCACCCTCTGAACCTTCAGCGCGCCGCTGAGGGTAAGAATAAGGCCAACTCTCTCTGGTTCTGGGGAGCCGGCACCAAGCCCTCCCTCAGCAACTTCACCGATAAGACCGGTCTACGCGGTGCCATGATTTCCGCCGTGGATTTGCTCAAGGGCATCGCCGTTGGCGCCGGAATGGAAGTCATCAATGTGGAGGGTGCCACCGGCTCTCTGCACACCAACTACGAGGGCAAGGCACAGGCTGCTGTGAAAACACTGCTGGAAGACGGTAACGATTTCGTCTATGTCCACGTAGAGGCTCCCGATGAGATGGGTCATCAGGGCATCATGGAGCACAAGGTGCAGGCCATCGAGTATCTGGACAGCCGGATTATCGCCCCCATTAAGACGGCGCTGGACGAAAGCGGTGAGGATTACCGGATGCTGATTCTGCCGGATCATCCCACCCCCATCCGGATTCGCACCCATACCTCGGAGCCGGTTCCCTACATCATCTACGACAGCCGCTTCCAGCAGCGCAAAATCGCCTGCTACACCGAAGCCGCAGCCGCTGCCACCGGCAACCTCACTGTCGACGGCTATACCCTTATGGAGACATTTCTTCAGAAATAATCAACCGGGCGTGTTGCAGATGCAGCACGCCCGTTGTCACACTCTGACGAATTGACACATAAACTGTCAAGAGGTGATTTTATGGAACACGCAAAGGCGGTAGCATGTATTGCCGGAGGAGGTGTGCAGGGAATCGTTTGCTTTTGTCAGCAACGGCATGGGGTACTTGTAACGGCGCAGGTCACCGGTCTGCCACAGGAAGGCTTTTTCGCCCTGCATATTCACGAAGGTACCGACTGTCGGGGTGTAGGTTTTCCCAACACCGGCAGTCATTACAATCCAGCCGGATCTGCTCACCCCAATCACGCCGGCGATTTGCCGCCCATGATCAGCTGCGGTGGCAGCGCCTATCTGTCTGTGCTGACGGATCGATTCCGGCTGGAGCAGGTAATGGGCAGAACGTTGGTGATTCACAGCAACAGGGATGATTTTACCACTCAACCCTCCGGCGATGCCGGAACCAAAATCGCCTGCGGTGTTATCCGTCCCCACTGTCTGTAAAGCAAAATCCCGGAATGCTGATACATTCCGGGATTTTGATATGTACTTACCAAAGGGGATTCGCTTCGCTGATGTGGTCATACAGACGGGACCAGTCTTTCATATTGACCTTGCCGTCGCCGTTAACGTCCGCGCATTGCAGGGCATAATCCGTCAATATGGAAGTTTCACTGATGTAGTCATACAGGCAGGACCAGTCCTTCATGTTGACTTTGCCATCGCCTGTGGTGTCACCCAGCAGATTGATTGTGACGTCGAGGGTCACATCCTCCTCCACAGTTACGGTGTACGCCCGCGTTGCATGGTTGTCCTTGCTGACTGTCAGTGTGTAGGTGCCGGCAGGCACATTGCTGAAGCTGTACTGTGTGTCAGTGTCGCTGACTGTGACGACGGCTTGCGCACCCTCAGAGTTGGTCAATGTGACGGTTGCATCTCCGTCTCCAAAACTGGTCACAGTTCCGCTAACAACGAATCCGACAGACCGGATGCCTTCATAAGAGGTAAAGCCCAGACCGTCCAGACCAAAACCCAGCTCATAGTACAAAATCGCATCCCAGAACTCGCAAAGTGCGGCCATGGTGCTGGTATAATACTCAGTAGCATCGTCAACAGGGATGATGTAGCCGCCGGTAGTGACCGCCATGGTTTGACCGGATTCATAACTGGAGCAGTCCATGGTTCTTTCATCCTCCACCCCGTCCACATATTCACCGCCATAACGGAACAGCATTACAAACTGCACATCAAAGGTGTCGCTGTTCTTTTGCAGAAAAAAAGAAGTCGAGGAGTCCACACCGGGATCCGTCTGAGAATAGACTATCATCTCAAAACTAAGACCGGCACCATAATCCTGCAGAAGAAAATAGTATTCCAGACCGTTATCTTCGTCGTTGTAGTAATCTGCCAGAGTCATAACCCCGTCGGAATCCTCAACGCCATAGGTGTAGATATATTTCAACAACGTGTCGTAATTGGTGGAGGCATTCGCTTTTGCGTTTGTCACCGGAAGCGCGGTGATAATCAAAGCAAAGGCCAATGCGAGAGCGAAATAACGTTTTTTCATCATGACATCACTCCTGAAAGTTGATATACTTATTATAGATATTCTTTCCGGAGAAATCAAGTGTTCTTTCTATGGATACACACAAAAAACTCGCAAACCCGAATTCCCACTTTTTTAGACAGACCGATTGACAACCAATCGGTCTTATGCGATAATATGTGGATGAAAAATAAAGAACAGAGAGGTTCTATGTATGTTTCAATCCAGAACGCATAACTGCGGCGAGCTGCGGCTTGCCAATGCAGGTCAGAATGTGACCATCGTGGGCTGGCTGGAAAACGTCCGTGAGGTCGGCTCCAACTTTGCTTTCCTTGTGCTGCGGGACTACTACGGCACCACGCAGGTGGTGGTAGAGACCGAGGACATGATGAAGATCATCAAGGGCATCAACAAGGAATCCACCATCTCCGTCACCGGCGTTGTCCGTGAACGTGAGAGCAAGAACACCAAGATCCCCACCGGCGAAATTGAGGTTGTTCCTGAGAAAATCGAGATTCTGGGCAAGTGCCGTCACAATCAGCTGCCCTTCGAAATCAACAAGTCCCGCGATGCCGACGAGAATACCCGTCTGAAGTATCGCTATCTGGATTTGCGGAATCCTGCCGTGAAGCAGAACATTATTCTGCGCTGTCAGGTTGTGGCGGAGCTGCGCCGCCTGATGACGGAAAAGGGTTTCCTTGAAATCACCACTCCCATACTCACCGCTTCCTCCCCCGAGGGTGCGAGAGATTATCTGGTGCCTGCCCGTAACCACCCCGGCAAGTTCTACGCTCTGCCTCAGGCACCCCAGCAGTTCAAGCAACTGCTGATGACCTCCGGCTTCGACCGCTATTTCCAGATTGCACCCTGCTTCCGTGACGAGGATGCCCGTGCCGACCGTACCCCCGGTGAGTTCTACCAGATGGATATGGAGATGGCCTTTGCCTCTCAGGCGGATGTGCTGCAGACTCTGGAGGAGGTTCTGGTGCCTGTATTCGAGAAGTTCGGCAAGTATAGCCGTGTTTCTCCCGCTCCCTTCCGTCACATTCCCTTCAACGAAGCCATGGAGCGCTATGGCTCCGACAAGCCCGACCTGCGTATCGACCTGGAGGTTCAGGACGTGACCGATGCGGTTCAGGGCTGCGGCTTTGGTCCCTTTGAGGGCGCTTGCGGCAAGGCAGTTGTGGTTCACGACTTCAATCAGGCCAGAAAGTGGATTGACAAGCTGCTGGTGGATGTGGAAGTCCAGACCGGCAACAAGGTCTGCTGGGTCAAGGTGGACGAGAACGGTCAGCTGACCGGTGGCATTTCCAAGTTCCTTGTGAATTGTCAGGATGCCTTCATCGAAAAGCTGGGCCTGAAGCCCGGCAGCTTCGTGTGCATGGCTGCCGGCAAGAAGTCTGCCGCTCAGAAAACCGCAGGTGTGGTTCGCACCATGCTGGGCAAGCGGGTCCCCGGCCACTTCGACGAGGATCAGTACGCCATCTGTTGGATTGTGGACTTCCCCATGTACGAAATGGGCGAAGAGTCCGGTCAGCTGGAGTTCTGCCACAACCCCTTCTCCATGCCTCAGGGCGGTATGCAGACCCTGCTGGATGCGGAGGGCGATATCGAGAAGCTGCTTGCCATCAACGCCGACCAGTACGATCTGGTGGTCAATGGCTATGAGTCCGCTTCTGGCGCGGTCCGGAACCATGACCCCGAAATCATGGTCAAGGCCTTCGAGATGGTTGGTCTGGGCGAGGAGGACGTGAAAGCCAAGTTCCCCGCCATGTACAACGCCTTCACCTACGGTGCACCTCCTCATGCCGGTGCTGCCCCCGGTGTGGACCGTCTGATTATGCTGCTGACCGGTGAGGAGAGCATCCGTGAGGTCATCACCTTCCCCATGAACAAGAACGCACAGGACCTGATGATGGATGCGCCCACTCCTGTGGAGCAGCATCAGCTGGACACGGTCCACATTGCGCTGAATATCAAAGAATAATTCAAAAGCCTGCCGTTTCATGCGGCAGGCTTTTGACGTAGTAAAAGCTGCCGCATGAAGCGGCAGCTTTTTTCATAATCAGCGAACGTACTCAATCACGACACGGCGGTTGGGCTCGGTGCCGGTAGAGTGGGTGGTGATGTTGTCCATCTCCTGCAGAGTCGCGTGAATCACATGACGCTCATAAGCATTCATGGGCTCCAGCGTTGTGCGGCGGCGGACCTTCAGCACCTGCTGCGCCTTCTTACGGGCGTACTTACGCAGGCTGTCCTCCCGCTTGGCGCGGTAATCCTCGGCATCCACATTAATCCGAACATGACCCTCCACACCACGATTGATTGCATAGTTGCACAGGTGCTGAATGGCATCCAGTGTATCGCCACGGCGACCAATCAGGAATCCCAAATCCTCGCCTTCCAGCTCCACGTGGTATGTATTGTCCCCGGCCTTGGCTGCGTGGGGGACTGCCTGAGAGCCCATGTTCTCCAACAGGCCCTTCAGGAATTGCTCGATTTTCTCCTCAACGGAGCCGGCTTCAGCAGCGGCATAAACTTTGGGCTCCTTGGGTGCCTTAGGGGTTTCAGGCTTGCGCTCGGGGCGGGGCTTGCGCTCCTGCTTGGGTGCTTCCGCCTTGGGTGCAGCCTTCTCAGCCTTGGGCTTTTCTGTCTTGGGTGCCTCGGGCTTGGGCTGGGGTTTGGTGTCAGGGTTCTTCACAGGAGCGCCACTGGCCTTGGGCTTGGAATTACGGGAAGCGGCACCCAGAGCGCTCTTGGGAGCGGCAGGTGCAGGAATCGGATCAGGCGCTTCATAAGTCACCTGAACCTTGGCAGGCTGGGCGCCAAAGCCCAGGAAACCTGCCTTCTCCTTCTGCAGCACCATAACAGATACACTATCGCGATCCAGACCCAGCTGGTTCAACGCAGCTTCAATGGCAAGCTCGATAGTCTTGCCGGTAGTGATAATGGTCTTTTCCATATTTCTTTATTCCTCCGTATTTTTGCCGCCGTAACGATCCGCCTTGTAGGCGCGTCCCTTGCAATAAGGGCGCTCCGGAATACCGGAAAGGGGCTTGGGTTCGCTTTTTTCCTCAACCACAATGCCCTTCTTGGCGGCATATTCCCTGGCGGCGGCAGCCTTAGCAGCCTGCTGCTCCTCGCGCTGCTTCTGTTGCAGTTTTTTCTTACTGGTATTGCTGGTGATGCCATCAGGGTTGGCGGCACGGCGCTCTGCGCGAATCCGCTCCTTCTCTGCCTCAATGGCCTCCTGCTCCATAGCGCGCTGCAGACGCACAGCATCCTCGGCATCGTAAATCTTACGGTAGTGACGGGTCAGCAGAACATCCTCCACAGTGCGGACAATACCGCCCACAAGCCAGTAAATCGAAAGGCCCGCAGGCACACCGTAACCAATCCACAGCGACATAATGGGCATCATCCACAGCATCATCTTCATGGAGGAATTCGCCTGGGAATTCTCTGCAGTTTCCTGATCTTGGATGCCCTTCTCGTTGGTGATGACGGAATTGTTCATTTTCTGGGAAATCTTAGTCTGCAGAATCTGGCTGGCAGCACTAATCAGAGGAATCAGGGCCAGACCGATGGTAGGCCAGTCCCACTTCCAGCTTTTTGCCCAGATTTGCCACTGGGGCATTGCGCCCAAATCCAGTCCGAGGAACTGGAAATTGATATCAGTCAGGTAGGTCTCCGGATTTTTGACCACCTGATACAGGGGAATCAGAATCAGCAGGGGTACAAAACTCCACAAACAGCCACCAGTCATAGAAGCGTTTTCGGATTTATACAACTCCTGAAGCTCCTGATTCAGCTTCACCTGATCATTTGCGTATTTCTTTTGCAGCTCCTGCACACGGGGCTGCAGACGGGATGTTTTCATCATACCCTTTTTACTTTTGGCGGAAATGGGCAGCAGAATCAGCTGCACAATCACCGCAAATAGAATCATCGCAAGACCGTAGTTTCCAAGCAGGTCATACAGTCTGGCAAGAATCCAACCGAAGGGTCTGGTGATTATATCGCTCCAACCGGCGAGAATCATTGAATTTCCTCCTTATTCAAGGAACGGGGTCGAAGTAATCCCCTTTGTAGAAGGGATGGCACCGCAAAAGCCGGCGCAGGGCAAGCCATCCGCCCTTAGCGGCCCCGTATTTGGTGATTGCCTCATAGGCGTAGTGAGAACAGGTCGGCGAAAACCGGCAGCATGCACGCCGGTTGGGCGAGATGTGCCGCTGATAGAAACGAATCAGGGAAAGGAATATTTTTTTCATGTCTCATCATCTTCCGTAAGCAGGATGCCGGCTTTTTGTGCCAAGGACAGATAGTTTTCCGTGAGTCTGTCAAAGGGCGCATCCACAGCGCGGGTCCGGGCTACCACCACAATATCCCAGCCAGGCTGGAATTTTTCTTCGTTAAGCCGGTAGACCTCCCGTAAACGGCGGCGCACACGGTTGCGGATATGGGCTTTGCCAAGCTTTTTGCTGACAGTGATACCAATCCGGTTGGCGTCGGTACGGTTTTTCCGCGCATACATGACCAGATAAGAGTTAGCCTGTCCGTTGGTATGGTACAGGCGACGGAAGATGTGGTTCAGTTTCAAACTGCTTGAAAATTTCATGGATTGTCCTCCCTCAGGCATACTCGAAGAAAGAAACTGACTGGTTGGCAAAAAAACTGCCTGATTTTTGAGCGTATGCCAGATTAAAAAGGGAGCGGGGCGATGTTTCGCCCCGCACAAACCTCCCGTTTCGCTATAAGCGCTTTTCGCCTTGCGTCAGCACTTAGGCGGACAGAACCTTGCGGCCCTTGGCACGGCGGCGGGCAAGAACCTTGCGGCCGTTGGAAGTAGCCATTCTCTTCCGGAAACCGTGAACCTTGGAGCGGTGACGACGGCTGGGCTGATAGGTACGCTTCATGCGGGGTACACCTCCTTGTTATAATGTCATATGCTCGACAGTCACATGGACCGCAGCAACACATAGTGCTCGACCATAATTGGCCATACTAGAGCATTATAACCGAAAACCGCAAGAAGGTCAACAACTTTTTCCTCAGTTTTCGAAAAAATAATCATCCTGTATCATATATATTGACCTAAAAAAGTGCGTGCCTTTGGGCACGCACCTCAGTCTGTAAAAAAAACTCTTTTTTGACAGACTGCAGAGGTCAAGAAAGGCCCAAAGACGAGCAAATCGAAGGACTACCGTACCTTTGTACGCCGACGCCTTCGATTTGCGAAGTAAGTCAAACCCCTTGCGTAGCAAGCCTTTTCCTCATCTATGAATAAAGCATCAAAAAGTAACCCAATAGCGTAAAGTCCCAAACCGTGAAATACTGGGTTTGACGGTTTGGGACTTTATTGACACTCTGAGGTGCGTGCCTTTGGGCACACACCTTACATTATTCAGGAATCTTGGGGGTCTTTGCCAGACTGGCAGCAATTTCCTCATCGGTGGGGATGTAGTCACCCATCTGACCATCATTGAACCGCTGGTAGGCATACATATCAAAGTAACCGGTACCGGTCAGGCCAAAGACGATGACCTTCTCTTCACCGGTCTCCTTGCATTTCATGGCTTCGTCGATAGCCACACGGATGGCGTGGGAGCTTTCAGGAGCAGGCAGGATGCCCTCCACCTTGGCAAACTCGGTGGCAGCAGCAAAGACACTGGTCTGCTCCACAGATACAGCCTCCATCAGTCCGTCATGGTACAGCTGAGAAACCACGCTGCTCATGCCATGGTAACGCAGACCGCCGGCATGGGTGGAAGCAGGCATGAAGCCGCTGCCCAGTGTGTACATCTTCTGCAGGGGGCAGACCTTGCCGGTGTCACAGTAGTCATAGACATAGCTGCCACGGGTCAGGCTGGGGCAGGATGCCGGTTCCACAGCAATGATGCGCATATCCGCCTCGCCGCGGAGCTTCTGACCCACGAAGGGTGAAATCAGACCGCCCAGATTGGAGCCGCCGCCGGCGCAGCCGATGATGATATCCGGCTTGATATCGTACTTCTCCAGTGCCGCCTTAGTCTCCAGACCGATAATGGACTGGTGCAGCAATACCTGATTCAGCACGCTGCCCAGCACATAGCGGTAACCGGGGTCAGCAGAGGCTGCTTCCACAGCCTCGGAAATAGCGCAGCCCAGACTGCCATTGGTGCCGGGGAACTCGGCGTTAATTTTGCGACCAACCTCCGTCTCCATGGAGGGAGAGGGAGTGACAGATGCGCCGTAAGTCCGCATGACCTCACGGCGAAAGGGCTTCTGCTCATAGGAAACCTTGACCATGTAGACCTTGCACTCCAGATCCAGGTAAGCACAGGCCATGCTCAGAGCGGTGCCCCACTGACCGGCGCCGGTCTCGGTGGTAACGCCCTTCAGGCCCTGCTGCTTGGCGTAATACGCCTGTGCAATGGCAGAGTTCAGCTTATGGCTGCCGGAGGTATTGTTGCCCTCGAATTTGTAGTAGATTTTCGCGGGAGTACCCAGCTTCTTCTCCAGACAGTAGGCGCGGACCAGCGGTGCCGGACGATACATTTTATAGAAGTCCAGGATCTCCTGCGGAATGGGGATGTAAGCGGTGGTGTCGTCCAGCTCCTGCTTGGCCAGTTCCTCGCAGAACACCGCACTCAGCTCCTCCAGTGTGGCAGGCTTCATGGTCTGGGGATTCAGCAAAGGCGCAGGCTTGTTAATCATATCGGCACGGACATTGTACCATGCCTTGGGCATTTCGTCCTCTTCCAAGTAGATTTTGTAGGGAATTTGTTTGGTTGACATAATATTTCCTCCTCATTTTCGGGAACAAGGGATGCATAAAAAATAACGCTCCTGTCCCACATCAAAAATGCTGGGACAGGAGCGGATTAATCTCCTGCGGTGCCACCCGGCTTGGCGCGTCGCGCCCACTTTATGCGTACCATCATACGCCGGCCTTTGGTTACGGAGTGCCATCTCCGTCTCACCTACTTGATTCGGCTCGCCCTCGGATGCCCATTCAGTCTGCCCCTCCATGCCGCCATCCCACCACCGGCGACTCTCTGCGATATCAGAAACAAACCTACTTACACATCTTCAACGGTTTCTACTATTAAAACACATTTGCCTTTCGTTGTCAAGTCCGTGGGATAAATAATTGTTTGGCAGAGCGGCAGCTTTCAAATTATCCTTTTACTCTGGAGCGAATCCGGTTCAACGCGGATTTCATTGCCGTATACACCGGCTCCGGCACCTTATGGATGCTGTTGGCCTCATAAGCAGCGATGGCTTCCTCAATCCGGAGCAGCTTCATGGTGCTGCCGTTCTCTGTTTCCTCGGATTGAATATACACGGGAACATAGCTCATGTCCGTAATCTTCGTCTCGCCGGTACGGTTGTTCCTGGTGATTTCCAACTGCAGCACAATGGAGTACGCCGTACCTTCCTTCTCGCCGTCACCCAGTAAGTCGCCCAGCGAATACGCCACGACCTGACCGGTTCGGTCATCGAACTCTATCTTCTGCACATAGTGGGAGTGGGTACCAACAATGGCATCAACACCCTCCTTTTGCATCAGCTCCACGATTTGGGTCTGGGATTCGCTGATTTGATTGTTGTATTCACTACCCCAATGGAGCATGGCCACTGTAATATCCGGCTTCTCCAGCTCCACCGCCTGCAGAATCTGACGGATTCCGTCCTTGTCAATTTCCTGATAGGTGCTGGTGTAATCCTTGTACAGCAGATTCACCCGACCCTCACTACCCTCCGGCAGAGCCATATTGTCTATGCCCTTGGTGAACGCAACGAACGCAACCTTCACACCGCCGATGGAACGCAGGGTAAAGCCCTTGTACCGCTCCGCCTCCTCCAAGGACGCATAGGCACCAACCGGCTCCATTCCGGCATCACGGATGCTCTGAACCGTCTGGGTAAGTCCCAGCAGACCATTATTGACAGAGCAGGAATTAGCAATCTGCATCAAATCCACGCCTGCTGCAGCCAGTGCTTCAGCCAGCTTTTGAGGAGCGCGGGTGCCATCTGTGCCGTATGGACCACCGCAAAGATTCCCTTCAAAATTCACCGCCGCGCTGTCCGACCCGGCAAACAACGGGGCAACATCCATTAGCAACCGGGTATAATCTTCGACTGATACTACCTTATCGGTGATGTTGACATCTCCGCCAAAGGTCAGCGTAATCACCGTCTCCGGGTCCGTGGTATCCTGCGAAACCGTAGGCACAGGAGCCGGTTCCGGCTTTGGCTTGGAGATGTGCCGCACCAGCGATGTTACCAGCGCGCAAAGCCCCATCACCACCAGAATCGACAAAATGATGATGGCTGTTCTTCTGTTTTTCCGTCTTTTCAGTTCCCGCTGACGTTTCTGCTCCTGCCGGCGCTGGAGCTGTCGCTTGCGGATCTGGTCATGTTCGTAGGCCAACGGTCACCCTCCTTTTTTCAGTACCCCTTATTCTACACCATTTCAAATCATTCCACAAGTCCCAAATTATGTAGATGACAAATCCGTCAGCTTGTGTTATGATAGGTGCATCTTTATCAGGAAGTGAACTTTATGAGCTATTTTCCCGGATCTGAACCGCCGCTGATTCGTTGGGCGGGCAAAATCGGTGCTTTTTTCGGACTGAGTATTCTATGGATTTTGTGCTGCCTTCCGGTGCTGACCATTATGCCTGCCTCTATCGCCATGTATGACAGCGTGGTGTGGTGTGTCCATGGCGATGAGCCTGGTCCTTTCCGCCGTTTCTTTGCGACCTTGAGGGCAGAACTGCTGCGCGGCGTCTGTCTGTCGCTGATGTGGATTGTTGTGTGGGCTGTGTTTATTTACGGTTTCGGTATCCTCAATGCCCTGAGCAAAGAGAATCCTGTTTTCTCCGTTTACTCCATTATCTACACCGGCTCCATGCTGATTCCGCTGGCGATGATGGTGTGGATCATTCCTTTGCAGGCACGGTTTCAGTATGGCTTTTTTGAGCTGCACCGGATTGCCATGTCCTTTGTAATTCTGCACTTCCCTACTACGGCTGCTGTGATTGGTATGCTGCTGGCTGCGGTAACGGTATCGATTGTTGTTCTGCCCATGCTGGTCTTGATTCCTGCAATTCTGGTCACACTCCAGTCCGCTATGATTGAAAAAGTTCTTGACGAATACGAAGATGAAGAATTGTAAAAAATGGACACCCTTTTGGGGTGTCCATTTTTTACAATTCTTCAATCAGGTACACATTGGAGCCGAAGTCCAGCTGTGTGCGTTGGTTCCCATCGTAACCGGTGCCACGGAACAGGGGCAGCAGCTGGATACCGGATTGCAGCGCCGCACCGGATGCGGTCAGCACCTGCTCTCCATCGGGCATGGTATAATGTTTGTCCACCATTCGCAGCAAAAGGCCGTTGGGATTCACCTCCACCGGTGCCACATGCTTGACCAGCGCACCGAACTGTCCCACACGCAGCCCCTGCTCCCGTGAAGTAATCCGATACTTCCCTTCCGGCTTCAGGCCGTAGACCCGGAGAGTTTCATAGGACGGCGCAGCATTCCCCTGCTTATGGAACACGCCGGCAATGGCGGTATGCCCGTCGGTGACCTGCCAGCCGGTATCCGTCCGGCTGAACCGACCAAACTGGAACAGTTTCCGGTGCACCAGATAATACTTGATTTGGGCTCTGATTTCCCGCTGCTCCACCGGCAGAAGATGGTTCAAATCCAACTCATACCCCAGCGTACCGAAGAAGGACACGTTGCCCCGCGTGGTCAAGGGTGTGGTGCGCAAAGTCTGGGCATGGGGCGCGGCGGAAACATGAGCGCCGAAAGTGGACTGAGGATACAGGTAGGACAGTCCGCCCTGAATGTCCAGTCGGGAAATGGGGTCGGTATTGTCCGAACACCATACCTGCGGCGAATGGCACAGCATGCCCAAATCAAACCGGTTGCCACCGGAGGAACAGCTTTCCAGCAGAATATAGGGTCTGGGCGCGAAAATCCGCTCCAGCACCTCATACAGTCCGCAGACACATTCGTGAGCCTTCCGCCCCAAAGCGATGGAGTGGCGGTTCATATCCCACTTGACATAAGTGATGTGGGTAGTGTCCAGAATCCGAGACACATTTTCCACAATGTAGTCCCGCACCTCCGGTTTGGACAGATCCAGCAGCAGCTGATTCCGGCCGTACACCGGAGTAAAGTCATCCGTCAGCGCCCAGTCGGGGTGGGCACGGTACAGGTCGCTGTCCACATTCACCGACTCCGGCTCAAACCACAATCCAAACTCCAAACCCAGCTTACGGATGGATTGGCTCAACCCCTCCAGTCCACGGGGCAGCTTCTTTTTATTTACGTTATAGTCGCCCAGACCGGCGGTATCGTCATCCCGTTTACCAAACCAGCCGTCATCCAGAACGAACAGCTCACAGCCCAGACTTTTCGCCTTCTTCGCCAGCCCCACCAGACGCCGGTGGTCGAAGCGGAACATGCATCCCTCCCAGCTATTGTACAGCACAGGGCGGTGCCGATAGCGCCAGTATTTAGGTATGATATGGTCGTTGACGAACCGGTGCATCTGTCGGGACAGCCCGTTGAAGCCATTATCAGACACTGCCAGGACTGCTTCCGGTGTTTCAAAGACCTGACCGCTGTCCAACGTGACACCAAAATGGTCCGGCGAAATGCCCTGTATCACCCGTGTCAGCCCTTGCAGCGATTGTTGGGCAGAGCCGTAGTGGTTGCCGGAATACACAAGATTGAAGCCGTAAACCCGTCCGCTGTGCTCCGTGGCGCCCTCCTCGCTGAGAAGGAAACCGGGGTTGTGCCGGTTGGAGGAAGCACCGGTGGTGCTCTCGTTGACCACCCGACCGGCAGAAACCGCCGTGGTATGCTTGCCCATCTCCGCAATCCAGCCGCCATCAAAGGTGGTCATGCGGTAGCTGCCGGACAGGTCCACCATAGCGCTCATCAGCTTGGTCAGGGTGATCGGTTCGGTTCCGGTATTTTCAAGCTCCACCCGTCGGGTCAGAGCGGTTTCAAAGGCGGTATAGTACAGCCGCAGGCGGGCATTTTTCTGCTCCAATGTTATTATCAGCGTTTCGCCGCCGTCCTTTGCCTGAGGCAGCTTCATAGGAACGACACCCTGACGGATTTCATAGCGAACAAAGCGGAAATCCGTAGCCTTGCCCTCCAGCTCCACAGGACATTCCCGATAATCTCCCCGACCGGCACCGCTCCATTCCAGCGGCAGCACATCCAGACAACTGGCGGTGTCGCCCTCTGTCAGCAGCACACTGCTGCCCCAACCCAAGCCGGGATTGCAGCAAAATGCCGCCGCGTCCGCCATATCCACCGGCGGACCGAAGTGCAGATGTTCAAGATAATCGTAGTCATTCACCCGAAACAGATAGGAATATTCCGGGGTTTTGATGTGAAATACGCCATTTTTATGTTCAATCATATGGGCTCACCTCTATTTTATTGTATCCGCCAAAAAATACCCTGTCAAGGAGATTCTTGATCACGAAACGCCAAATGTGTGATATAATGAAGATAGTAATAAACAATCATTCCCCATCCAAAAGGAGATGTATTATATGGAACGGAAACGTTGGTACAAGGACATGGTATTCTATCAAATCTGGCCCCGCAGCTTCAAGGACGGCGACGGGGACGGCATGGGCGACCTGCACGGCGTATACGAAAAGCTGGACTACATCCGCTCCCTTGGCTGTGACGGCATCTGGTTTTCCCCTCTCTATCCCTCCCCCGGTGCGGACTGCGGCTACGACATCTCCGACTACATGGACATCGACCCCATGTACGGCGGCATGGAGGCCTTCCGCAAGGTGCTGGAGGGCGCTCATCAGCGGGGCATGAAAATCCTGATGGATCTGGTGGTGAACCACACCAGCGACGAGCATGACTGGTTCCAGAAGAGCCGTCAACGCATTGAGCCCTACACCGACTACTACATCTGGCGTCCGGCCCGTGCCGACGGCAAGCTTCCCAACAACTGGGACTCCAACTTCGAGGGCAAGGCATGGACCTTCGACGGGGTTCGCGGTGGATACTATCTCCACCTGTTCGCCAGGAAACAGCCGGATCTGAACATGGACAATTCGCTGGTTCGCGAGGAAGTGAAGAAGATTCTCCGGTTCTGGCTGGACATGGGTGTGGATGGTTTCCGTGAGGATGTGATTACCTACATCTCCAAGGCGGAGGGTCTGCCCGACGACCACCTGTTCCCCATCTACAAGGGCATGCCCAAATACAACCACGGCCCCCACATCCACGAATACCTTTCGGAGTTCAAACGGGATGTGTTCGACCACTACGACTGCATGACTCTGGCGGAGGCACCGCTGGTATCGCCTAAGCAGGCGCTGAAATACATAGACGAACAGAGCGGTCAGCTGGACATGATGATCCAGTTCCAATGCCAGTGCGCCGACTGCCTGTTCACCGACTACCTGCCCACAAAATTCAACCTGCGCAAATTGAAGCGCGCCTTCACATCATGGCAGCAGCAGCTGGACGGCAAGGCATGGAATATGCTCTACCTTGAAAACCACGATCATCCCCGTATCCTCTCCCGTTACGGCAGCGAAAAATTCTGGAAGGCCAGCGGCAAAATGCTGGCGGTGAGCTACCTGTTCCAGAAGGGTACACCCTTCCTATATCAAGGACAGGAAATCGGCATGACCAACTGGCGCCCCAAGGACCCTGAAATGTACGAGGATGTCCAGACCCGTTGGCAATATGAAAACACCGCCCTCAACAAAACACCGGAGCAGCGACTGAAACGACTGTGGCGTTCCTCCAGAGATTCCGCCCGCACTCCGATTCAATGGAGCAGCGGTGAAAATGCCGGCTTCACCACCGGCAAGCCTTGGTTTTATGTAAACCGAAACTTTCCCAAAATCAATGTGGCGCAGCAGGAAAACGACCCTGACTCCATTCTGAACTTCTATCGGAAAGCCATTGACCTGCGCAAGCGGCTGAGGGTGGTCCGATATGGCAGCTACCGGGAACACTTTGCCATGGATTCAAAGCTCTACTGCTACTCCCGTCAATGCAAATGTCAGAAGCTGTTGGTGCTTTGCTCCTTCTCCGACAAGCCATCGAAGCTGAAAATCCCCGAAGGCTTTGATTTGAAGGATGCGGAGCTGATCCTGCACAACTACCCTGCCCCCACAGATACCCTCCGCCCCTATGAAACCCGGGTTTATCTTTGGAAATAACAAAAAATGCATGATGCGCCGCATCATGCATTTTTTGTTACAGTAGAACCTCCACCGGCTGGCGGATGGTCATGGTATCCTCCGTCACCAAACAGTCCATGGCCAGAACCTGCACACCACCGGCAGCAGCCTCACGCAAAGCCTGTCCGAAAGCAGGATCAGTGCTGTCGTTGGGGCGAATATATTTCACATCCGACATCTGAATCACAAACAAAACATAGGCGCCGAACCCTTCCTGCGCCAATGCCGTCAGCCCATTCAGGTGCTTTACGCCCCGTTGGGTGGGTGCATCGGGAAAAGCACAAACGCCATCGTTTTCCAGCGTCACGCCTTTGACCTCCAGAAAACAGGGCTGCCCGTTCCGTGTGAAGGAGAAATCAAATCGGGAATCTCCATGAACCGTCTCACGACGCAGGTTTTCCACCACTCCCAGTCCTCCCGATGCCAGCCATTCTCCGGCGGCAATATTGGGAGCCTGCGAATCCATGTTAATCAGCCGCTGTTCCTTGCGCACTGTAATCAAATCGTATTTCGTTTTCCGTTCCGGATTGGCGGCAACCTCACACCATACCTCCGCCCCCGCCGGCAAAAGCTCCCGACAACGACCGGTGTTTTTAACATGGCAGATTTGAACCTCGCCGTCGATTTCCACATGGGCAATGAACCGGTTGGGTCGGGCAACAAATCGCCCTGCCACCATTTTGCCATAGCGCATACAACCACTCCTTTGGGATACAGCATAGCAGATTTGAATAAAAAATCCAATAGTTCGCAAATAAATTCACAAAAAATTATTGATTTTTCCCAAAAAATGCAGTATAATAAATTACTAAATTCATGCAAGGAGGCGCTATTATGGCAAAAGAAAGACTTTCTGACGAGCTTTCCCGTCAAATTGAATATGATAAAAACCACCACACCTTTACTGACCGCGCCTTTCCCGATGATATGGCGCTCCGCCGTCACGGAAATTCCACCGATACACCGGTCTGGCGTCCCCGGTTCGCCAAGGACATCGACCGCATCATGTACAGCCCCTACTACAACCGTTACACCGACAAGACGCAGGTGTTCTCTCTGGTCAAGAACGACGACATCACCAGAAGAAGTCTACACGTCCAGCTGGTGTCCCGTATCGCCAGAACCATTGGTCGGGCGCTGAATCTGAATCTGGATTTGATTGAGGCCATCGCACTGGGCCACGATATCGGTCACACCCCCTTCGCCCACAGCGGTGAAGTATTCCTGAACCAGCTGTATTACAGCCACACCGGTCGCTACTTCAACCACAACATTCACTCCGTCCGCGTGCTGGATAAGGTTTTCTCCCTGAATCTGAGTCTGCAGACTCTGGTGGGCATCGCCGGTCACAACGGTGAAATCGAGCTGGAGGAGTATCGTCCCGTCCCCATGGAGAGCTTCGAAAAGTTCGACGAGGAGTTGGAAAAGTGCTACACCATCCCCGGGTATGCCAATAAAATTCAGCCTTCCACGCTGGAGGGTAACGTGGTGCGTATTTCCGACATTATTGCCTATCTGGGCAAGGACCGTCAGGACGCCGCACGGATTCAGATGATTGAGCATAACGCCTTCCCCAGCTCCGACATTGGCACCGTCAACTCCGAAATCATCAACAATCTGGTGGTCAATATCATCGAGAACAGCTACGGTAAGCCCTATATCAAGCTGGATAAGAAGCACTTCCAGGCGGTGCAGACCTTCAAGCGTGAAAACTATGCCGTGATTTATGAGAATGAACCCAGCCGCGTGATGCTGGAACGGGCCGCCAAACCTATGATGACGGAAATCTATGAACAGCTGCTGGAGGATTTGCGTCTTGGCAAGAAGAATTCCCCCATCTTCAGGCACCATATTGATTACGTCAACCAGTCCCAGTATCCCCGTCTGGAACCCTACGAAAAGAGTGAACCCAACCAGATGATTGTGGACTATATCGCCAGTATGACCGACGATTACCTGATTGACCTGCACCATTTCCTGTTCCCGGATAGCCAGTATTACGTGGAATATACCGGCTACTTCATGGATTTGATGAATCAGGATTCGTAATTATCCCCCAAATACTTCACCGCCGGACGATGTATCATCCGGCGGTGGTTTTATGAATGGAATTTTCAGAAACCGGAGAGAAAACACTTGACAATCGGAATATCTGTGATATAATCTTATCTGTTCCGAACGGAGGCATAGCTCAGCTGGTTAGAGCGCATGCTTCACACGCATGAGGTCACAGGTTCGAGTCCTGTTGTCTCCACCAAACCCTTGAAAACGCTTGGTTTTCAAGGGTTTTTTCTTTTCTCATAAAAAAGTTAGACCTCATGCCTGAAAGCAGATTTCTACGAAAGGCATGAGGTCGAATTATGGCAAGAAAAATCACAATGAATGGACACTCTCACAAGTCCGTGGCGGAGGTCTTTGACGACTTTGTTATTTCACAAACAGCACAGGGATTGTCCCCAATCACCATCACAAACTACCGCCATCACTTCCACAGTATTTCCAATCACTTTGACATTACGCAGCCGATGGACGGACTTACCAAAAGCAAACTGGAAGCAATGGTAGTGTCTATGCGGCAAAGCGGATTAGCTCACAACTCCATATCATCCTATTGCCGTGTGCTTCGCACCTTTTTGGGGTGGTGTCAGCGGGAGGGTATGACTGTGCCACCCATGCCCCACATCAAAGACAAGGAAACGGTCAAGGAAGCATACACCGATGAAGAACTCACCGCCATCCTGAAACGCCCGAAAAAGGATTGTTCTTTCTGCGATTTTCGCAACTGGGTAATCGTCAATTTTCTAATGAACTGCGGCTGCCGTGCCTCCACCGTCCGCAATATTCAAAACAGAGATGTGGATTTAGACACAAAGCAAATCATCTTCCGCCACAACAAAAACGGCAAAATCCAAACCGTTCCTCTTTGTTCCTTGATGGTTTCCATTCTTCGGGAATACATGGTGATCCGCAGAGGTAAGCCGGAAGATTATCTGTTCTGCGATCAGTATGGTGGTATGCTCTCCATGAACGCCCTGCGGCTTGCTGTCGCCCGTCATAACCAATCCCGTGGCGTGGAGAAAACAAGCACCCACCTTTACCGCCACACCTTTGCCCGCAAATACTTGGTGGATTGTGGCGGGGATGCGTTTATGCTCCAAAAGCTGTTGGGACATAGCACCCTGAAAATGACCCGCCACTACTGTGCCATTTACGATGCGGACATTGCCAAAAACTTTGACCGCTTCTCACCTTTGGCACAGATGACACAGGCCAAAGAAAAGATACGCCGAACATAATTGAACATCTTTGAACATCTACGAACAAGAGGGATGATGCGGTTACATCATCCCTCATCTTTATACATATCCATTGATTTTTGAAGAAAGTCCCGCATTTTCTCCACTGCTGGCTCCGGAGAAAGGATTTTCACTCGTCTGCCAAAAGTAGCGATCCACGCAAAGAAGGGCGGGCTGACTTCCACCGGAGCCTGAATGACAAAATGCTCCTCATCAACGGGGAACATACCCACATCCTTGCCAAATTGGTCTATTACGGCATCAGCCAATTCATTGCGGAAGCGGATACGCACAGTGTATTCGTCGCCCGCATACATATCAAACACTTTTACCTTGGGGTGCGTGATGTTCTTCTCTTGGTAGGCATCCCGTCCGTCCCTGCGGTAAGGTAGAGGGTGGCCGATATTCTCCATTCGATCTACACGAAAATAGCGAAATTTTTGCTTCTCGCTGTCAAAGGCGTAAAGATAATAATTGCCGTTGTTCCACAGTAAGGCATAAGGGCTGACGATGTATTCTTCTCCCCTTTTGGAGTAGGTTCTTTCCTTCCCTGTGGCGGGTGAATAGTGGAAATAGCGGAAGCCGATCTTCCAATCTCCCTTGATGGCTGCGTGGATGCGGTCAGCATCCTTTACCACGCTGTCATTCATACTGCGGACACGATCAGCCACATACGCCTGACGGTTCAGGGTTTCCAAGGTTTCCTTGCCCGCCAACGCCTTGATCTTCTTGGTGATCTCTTGGGCTTTTTTCTGTGTGATGAACCTTGACGATTGAATGCCATCCACCATCAACCGGAGTTCGTGCGGTTCAAATGGCGGGTTCAGAAGCCGATACCCCTTTTTGTGTGGGTCATACTCCAACTGTAAGCCGAAGATGTCGCCCAACACCGCAAAGTCAGCATAGAGGGCTTTCTTTTCAACATCCAATTCATATTCTTTTAGAAACTCGTGTATCTCCTGCGGCCGCACATATCTGTTTCGCCCTGCGTTTGCTTCAAAGTATTTCTTCAATAACAGGATACGGATTGCGATTGAATACCGTCCATTGTATGCCATAACACCCCATCCTTTGCGGTTTTCTGTTAGTATAACATACCAAAAGGAAAGAAAAAAGTGTAGTTTCCTAAATTCTATTGAATTTCAAGGACGTGTATGGTATCATAATTATGCCAAACTAACTGAATAGAACCAAAAGAGCCTATGGGGATACTATACCCTTTTGGGCTTATACACAATGAATTTGATAAAAATGCAAATTCCGCTGTGTATAAGCAAGGCTCTTGCTATCTCAGTTAGTTTGGCGACTATCGGGGTTTGCGTTTTTAGTGCGTCTGCTTCGGTAGACGCACTTTTTTATTTTACAGAAAGAGGGAACAAATATGGGATTTTCTTTTCTAATTGCGGCTGTACTTGTGATAGGCATTTTCTTCTACTTATCAAAGAAACAGGAGAATGACATAAAAGAAAAGCAGATTACCGAAGAAGCCTTCAAATACGAAAAGCACGGTATTGGTTCCATCTTGATTGTTAGGAAAAAGTCGTCCATTGCGGCAAGTAATTTGACAGTTCTCGCACATCGTGAGATATTCACAAAAGAGATCCCCGATAGAATAGTATATACTGGTGCTACTGTCGGCGGTATAACAACTGGTGGATTTCATATTCAAAAGGGTGGAATTGCCTATTCAGAAGGTGATAAGACAGGGCAATATTCATTGTGTTATAGATATGCTGACATGGTCAACAACGAACCTTGGAGCGAAGTTGTGAGTTTTCTTCAACTATCCGACGAATTGATGAAAGAAGCCAAAGAAAGCCCGATACTTAGGCACCTAATCGTTACCGAAGAACAGCAAAAACAACTGGACTCACTATACGGCTTTAGTGGGAAAAGAAACCTGATTTCGCTACTTGACTTGAATGAAGGAACTGCACGAGGAATAAAATCGTGGTTAGGGGGCAACAATGCCGTAAATACAACAACCTCTACCAATAACAAAACAACCGCACCTATCACCAAAACACCCCCCGTCAATAGTTTCAATGTGATGAAAGAGGTGTTTGAGACTGCTCAATATGAAACGGTCGTTTTTGGTGATAATGGGCTTACTGTTGCGCATACAGAAGTCGGGATAAAACACCGCCGATACTGTCCCTATGAATGGATGAATACATTCATAGCGATGGTTCGTATCGGCGTGATTATTGAGATTGCCGGAACTGATTCCAACGGCAATCAATATCAAATCAAACTGGGATTCAACCCAACAAAAGACGAGAAGAATCGTCTTAAAAAAGCAATCGCTTTTGTTCAAAAAAGATGCTAAAATGTGAGAAAAGTCATTTGATCTGTAAAACGCCTAACAGGGAGCCAATCACGGCTCCCTGTCTTTTATGCTTCCAAAAGGCTCTTGTATTTGTAGGCGGTGGTTCTGCTGATGTCGCACACTCTCGCCAATTCGCTGATGTTGAGTTGTCCGTTCTTATGGGCGGGATAGTGGCGGAGAAAACTTGCGGGGATGTCCTCTTTGCTTACTTGCGGCCGCCCGATCTGCCGTCCCTTTGCTCTGGCATTTTCCATCCCTGACCGCACACGGGAGCGTATCATCGCCAATTCCAACTGACTGAATACACCCGCCATCTGTAAGAACGCTTCGCTCATAGGGTCAGCCTGACCACTCCGGCAATCAAGGGTGATACTGCCCACGATCACCAACCGCAAACGCTTCTCCCGCACACGCTCAATGATTTCACACAGTTGCTGTGTGCTTCTGGCTAATCGGGAAACCTCTAAAACGATGATGGTATCCCCCGCCTGTGCCTGTGCGAACATCTGGCCTTGTTGGCTCTTAATCTTGCTGTCCCCGTGTTCGTATTCAATGAAGATTTCTTCGGCTCCTGCGGCTTTCAGTTCCCGCACCTGACGCTGAATATCCTGACGATTTTCGTTAGTTGAGCAACGGGCATACCCATAGTTCATAACATTCTCTCCTTTTGGGTGGCGGGGCTGATGCCCCGCCTTTTATGCGGTGATGGTGAAGCGACGGCTGGATACCTGCTTCGTGTAGGCTTTGTAGAGGTCGGGCAGAACCTTCTTGAAAGCGGTGCTGTCAAAGCGGTTGGAAAGAACAGCGGTGTAGCGGATGATGTATTGACCCGCAATCAGTTCTTCCACCTCTCTGGCATCCATCTCTGCCTTGATGGAGTTGCGGACGGTATCGGCCTCGGCTTTGAGTTCTTCCATCATAGCCTCGTATTTGTTAAGCAGTTCGATCTTGGCGAGCAGTTCAATTTTAGACATTTGGTTTTCTCCTTTAATTTTGATGTGTGCCGTCTTTCCGGCTGCCACCGCTCCTTTGTGTTCTTTAAGGACTTACAACAGGCGGTTGTTGAAATTGGCTGTCCTTCATTGCTCCTTTATTATACTACGAAAATCGTAGTTTGTCAATACGCAAATCGTAATTTCTTTTACGAAATACGAAATTATTTTTCGGATTGCGTATTGATTTACTACGGAAAGCGTGATACAATACCCCAAAAGGAAGGGGTGAAAACCTATGATAAAGTTCAAAGTCAAAGTGATGCTTGCGGTGCGTGGAATGACCCAAAAGGAACTTGCGGAAAAGGCAGGCATCCGCCCGCCTACGGTGTCCGCCATCTGCGTGGGTTCGGTGAAACACTTGCCCGTGGATGCTCTGGAAAAGATTTGTGATGTGTTGGACTGTCAGCCCGCAGACCTGATGGAGTTCGTGCGGGAGCCTGACGGGGGCGTTCAGTAAAACAACTGTTTTCGCATACAATCGTGGCGGCTTCCAAAAGGCGTGAAATGGGCTGAAAAACGCCCCGTTTCTGTCAGCGAAAGTCCGCTCACCCTTTTGCGGACAGGGGGGCTGGGTTATGGGAGAAACCAAACCGCAAACCCCCATCCCACTTTTGGGTGGCTCGCTCTCCGTCTAAATGGTGATTTCATTCCGAAGGACGGTTTGTGCGGCTGTCTGCGGCAGAGCGTAAAAAAGCTCGTCCCACGGTGGGGACGGGATAATATGAAAATAGCGGGGGGCATTGCTGCCTCCCACTTCTGTATTATAAAAGGGTTTCCAATACGGCTTTCGCATCAACGGTCTGCGTGTCGTATTGGTGCCAATCGTCTTCTTTTGGAATTTGGGTGTTTAGGACGGGCTGATACTTACGGATGAACTCGCCCTCTTTCTCTCCAATCTCTACCATCTTGTCTACTTTGCTTCTGTTCTTGGCGTAGTAGAGAACATCAAAATTTACACGGTGTCCTTTTCGCTTGGCTTCTGCCATAATGCGGTATTTCTTCTCAGAGCCTTTGCGGATACCGACATAGTGCTACGCCATCCGCCGCAGCATATCCATACTCTTGCCAATGTAGACGATACTCTCGTCGATCCTGATACAGTAGATGCCAGCGTGTCCGAACTTATCTTCAAGCCCTTGTCGCTTCATCCATTCGTAGGTGTTTTGCTCGTAGGTTGCCATTAGAACACAAACTCCTCCTTTTTCAGTGGAGTGTGTGCGGGTCTTTCCTTGCCTGTTGCGACTGGTCGGGAAATGACAATCTCTTTGACTTTTGGAACATAGATATCCGGTCTGCCCTCTTTTTCATTCTCTGTATTTATCCCTTTATCTGTTCCAAAATCTCTATTATATATTTCTATATTGTCTGGCGGTTTGTCTTGACCGTCAGGCGGTAGCGAACTGCCGGGTGTCGGCCGTTCTTCAAAATTTAATCCGCCTGTCGGTATTGATTTCTGTGTTTGCGTAGCGGTCTGTGGTACTTCATAAAATTCATAAGTGTTGCCGTGGCTCGGCACCAAGTAGCCTTTCAGCACCAATTTATCAAATTGGTCGCCATAGGTTGACCGTGCCATCCCAATCGTCCGCCGGACTGCCGCAGGGGACAAAGCCAAAGTGTAGTTGTCCGCATTGGAGGCAAGATACAGATAAAGCTGTAAAGCGTGTGCTCCAAGATCACGGGACGCAGCCTGCCAATTCTCGTTTTTGATACCAAGGAAGTCGCTCTTGGCTTTTTCACGGTGAACCTTTACCATACGCTGATACGGAAAGGTTATTTGTTGATTTCCCATTGTGCTGCCCTCACTTTCCAAGGCTTTCGATTGCTTTCCGCAGTTCTTCGATCTCCATTAGAACTTCGGAAATGTCAACCGTAGCTTTGATGTGGGAAATCACATACTCTGCGACTTCCTGTTTGAACTGTTCCTTTTCTCTGCGAATGTTTTCCTCGTCAATGATGCGGCTTTGGGTATACATCATCCGCAAAGCGGCCTGCGTAGCCTAATCCAATCCTTTGATGATACTCTCAAACATAAAATCTTTTTGTCTATTATACATAACAATAGAACTCCTTTACTAAAATATTCAAGGTCGTGATATTCACTTTTTCTTTACCTTGTATATATATTTTACCAAAAATTTTTAGAAAAATCAAAGTAATCCGCCTGACGGTCAGCCCTGTGCCGCAACGGAAAAGCCCTGGGTGTCAGCAAATCACCCAGGGCGGCTAATATAGACTTGTGCTTAATTTATGCGACATTGTCTTGATCCTCGGAGGGCAGAGCCTCAATAAACTTCTGCCCGTGAAGAACCAATGGAGAGTTGTTGAGGTAAAACAGCGGGTCTTTGCGGAAGTGGGGAAACTGCTCCACAAACCATTTGCGAACGATGGGATAACCATTATGCTTGGCCGCACACGCAAAAACCTTGACTATTTCATATTCAGCCAGGTATGCTTCGCCCTGCGGCAGCACGGAGATGAACTTCTCCATGCGGTCATAGGTCAGGTCTTTGAACTGATTGCGGTTGTAGGTTTCTCCGCTCTTGGTAATGTAGCGGGAGGGTGTCTTGTGGGTTCTTTTGACGATCCGCAGATTGGGGAAGTTCTCTTGGAACTGGACTACCAACTTATATTCGTCGCTACCGGGATCGTTCATCATTTCGGCAAACTTGGCAGAGATGGTCAGGGTGCGGCTTACCGCACAAAAAGTATACTTTTCCATTGTGTTTTATCCTTTCTTAAATCATGGGTGGATTAGATGGTTTCTTCGGCTACTGCGGTATTGGCAGCAGTCAGGGGTTCGGCGGCCAGCTTCTCGGCCTGAATAATGCGGAAGTTTGTGATGCGTTCCTTGGCAGCGGCCATATCAAAACCTTCTTCCTCGGAACCGAAGTTTTCCAGGAACCATTTTTTGGTTAAGGGATAGGTGGGACAGCCACAATCTTTTGCCATCTGCTTGACAGCCTTATACTTCTTATGCCACGCAGCAGCATCCGCAAAAGTGGCAATGTAGTTTTCCATAAACTTGAAGTCCAATCCTTCATAGGATCTCTTGGCTCTGTTGATCTTATGCTCCTGCTCTTTGATTGTCAACTCAAAGTCGGGGTGGGCGGCTACTTTGGCAGCCAGTTCCTCGTATTCAGGGCCAACGCCCTTGCTTGCTTTGCTGAAACTTGCCTTGGTTCCGATGATCTTCTTGCCGGGAAAGTCAATGGCGAAACGGACGGTGGGGGTGGTGTTCTTCTTCATAATTAAACCTTTCTTTGTTGCCTCTTGGCAACTGCGTTTTGATTTAGGACGCTACCTTTTATTTATTATTTCGTAATGTTGAGAGGATTTATTTGATTTATCTCTCTCAATCTTTACACCCCCATTATACAAACCAACCTATCCCAAATGACAGGATAGGTCATTTCTTTTTTATAAAAATTTTGAAGTTCTTTTTGCTTCTCCTGGAAACGAGATTGCTCGTAGTTATTAGCAGATGTGGGAAGATGTTTCTTGATTTGTGATGATGTGGTGAGATGTGGAATGATGTGTATAGTTTAAGGCAAAGGGCTTGTTTCCTTAACAAGTGATGTGCTATACTCTTGGTAGCGGTCAGGCATGAGGTCAAAATCGCAAAAAGAAAAGCAGTCTGCCTAAGCAGACCGCCCAAAAGGCCAGTATTTTCAAGGATTTTCAGCGGGTTAGAGCGTTCCCGGTCGGGGCGAAGCCACGACCCTGCTTCACACGCATGAGGTCACAGGTTCGAGTCCTGTTGTCTCCACCATAAAAAAACACCACCCTATTGGGTGGTGTTTTTTTATGGTGGTGCAATGACTCGAACCCATCTAAATGCAACAGTCCGGTGGACTGTTGCTCGATGCGTGCTCGACCGCATCGACTCCTTTATTTAATCGAGTCCTGTTGTCCTCTACAATAGATACACCACCCTGTTGGGTGGTGTATCTATCGCAAGAATCCAACTTTATTGATTCTCCTAAACAATGGGCGAGCTATAAACTGATTATCCGACTAGGTATTTCAGCACCTCTTCATAATCAAACGCATCTGTGCCAATTCCAACTTCCTTTGCAATGGCCATGGCAGCCAACACTTTACGAGCGCTGTTTTCGTCCTTCTGCATCGTCGGAATCACTCCGATTTCGTTGTAATGCGCCAGCATTTTTTCCAGATAGTCTGAATAGATTTCCTCGCAAAACAGGAGGACATTTTCCGGAATCTCATCGAATCTCGAATTCGCCACGACCTGCTCCATAATAGCATCGCCAATTAAGATGAAGGATGTAATTTCGTCGTTTTTGTTCACCTTATCGACAACATAATCCTTCAATTCAAAGTAAGAAGTCACTCCCGGAATGCCCAATTGGGCAACCTCTTCATCCGCAGGTATTACCCGGTTCGCTTCCTCCTCAGACGGATTGACTTGGGAATAATAGAACTGCAACGTCCAATCTGTGCCGAACCCCTCGTCGCGATACGGCACATCCACAACTACATCCCCGACATACAAATCCAGACCGTCAGCTTTTATTTCAATTCCTTCATAGTCGCCCAATTCCACATAATCCCCCGCCTCGAAGGAGTCCGCAGGACTTTCCGTTGGGTTTTCACCTACGGTGCCGGAACAGCCTGCAAATGCGCACACCAGCACCAATACCATCAGAAGAGCAACAATTTTTCCCTGCAATTTCATCGCAATCATCCCCTTAGGTAAAGTCGATTTCATAGCAGATGCCATTGGAAAACAGGATTCCCTCCGTCAGTTGAACACGAAGGATGCAGGTGTTCGGGTCATCAAAATTGTTGTGACCGTTATCAATCCACGCAGAGAACACCTGCCGCATTTTACTGGCAATACTTGCGTTTTCCTTTTTCCCGAAATAACCCAGATTGACGCCCTTTCCCCGCGCTGTAAACCATTCGCCGGACAGCGCAACCGCAGGGTTCTGCCCAATTTGTTTCATTTTTCCGGACAATCCGTGGGTGAGCACATAAAATGCGCCGTTCTCATAAAACGCGTCCACGGTGCGGACATAGGGGACGTTGTCAACCGCCGTCGCCAGTGCCATAACGCTGTCCTTGCCGAAGCGCTCCAGCAGAATCGCTTCAACCTCTTTTGTAAGTTTTCCCATTTGTGCCACCTCCGCAAAATTTTATAGCTATATCATATCACAATGCATCGATTTCTTCAACCTATGTGGGCGGTTTCATTACGATAGGTTCATGCCCTTGGATACAACATAAAAACAGAGGAAGGCATTCGCCTTCCTCTGCTTTGGTGCCGGTGGCCGGGCTCGAACCGGCACGGTGTCGCCACCGGTGGATTTTGAGTCCACTACGTCTACCAATTCCATCACACCGGCATGGTGCTTTCATAGTATAATACATTTCTTCCAAAATAGCAAGCAAAAATTTTATTTTCTTCATTCTTGCTTTTTCCACCGGGTTCGCCTATGATAAAACCAGCAATTACAAGGAGGGCGCGCAATGATTTGCTTATGCAACGACTGGGAATTCACTCCCGACTGGAACACGGGTTTTGACCATGCAATACCGGTACGACTGCCCCACAGTGTCAAGGATTTGCCTCTGCACTGCATCGACAGCAACGCCTATCAGATGCTTTGCGGCTATCGCCGCCGGTTGGAGATTCCCTCTGACCTGAAGGGAAAACGTCTGTTTCTCCAGTTCGACGGAGCCGGTCACATCGCCACGGTATACCTCAACGGTCATGAGCTGGTCACCCATAACTGCGGCTACACCGGCTTTCGGGTGGAAATCACCGATGCGGTAGACTTCGGTGGTGAAAACATCCTGATGCTCCGGTTGGACGCCACCGAGAATCCTGCAATTCCGCCCTTCGGCTTTGTGATTGACTACCTGACCTACGGTGGATTGTATCGGGAGGTCTGGCTGGACATACGGGAGCAATTCTACATTGAGGATATTTTCTCCATGCCCCTGTCTACGGACACTTTGCAGGTACATATTAAAGCGCATGGTGCGGACACATGCAGGCTCTCCATTCTGGACGAGGACGGCACGGTGGTTCTGAAGCGTCAGGTTCAAACCTCTGAAAAACTGCAGCTACCGACGGCAAAGCCATGGACTGTGGACAACCCCTACCGCTACACCCTTCAATGTGAATTACTGGACGGCGGCAACGTCGTGGATACCCAGAGTGTCAAATTTGGCTTCCGCACCGCTGAATTCCGCGCCGACGGCTTTTACCTCAACGGCGAAAAGGTATTTCTCCGCGGACTGAATCGGCATCAGAGCTTCCCCTACATGGGCTACGCCGCGTCAGAAAGCCTTCAGCGAGAGGATGCCCGTATTCTCAAAGAGGAGCTGGGCTGCAATGCGGTACGCACCTCCCATTACCCCCAGAGCCACTATTTCATCGATGAGTGCGACCGGTTGGGACTGCTGGTATTCACCGAAATTCCCGGCTGGCAGCATATTGGCGACGAGGGTTGGAAGGAACAAGCCTGCCGGAATGTGGAGGAAATGGTTCTCCAGTATCGCAACCATCCCAGCATTGTCCTGTGGGGCGTTCGCATCAACGAAAGCGGTGACGATAACGAATTATACCGCCGCACCAACGCCATCGCACGCAAGCTGGACCCCTCCCGTGCCACCTCCGGCGTTCGTTTTCTGCAAAAGAGCAGTCTGCTGGAGGATGTTTACGCCTATAACGACTTTTCCCACATGGGTACCAACGGCGGCGCTATGGGCAAGCGGAAAGTAACGCCTGACATGGGTAAAGGCTATCTGATTTCCGAACACAACGGGCATATGTTCCCCACCAAAGCCTTCGATCCGTGGCAAAAGCGGCAGGAGCATGCTCTGCGTCACGCCCGGGTTCTGGATGCCGCCATGGCTTCCGGTGAGCATGCCGGCTGTTTCGGCTGGTGCATGTTTGACTATGCTACCCACAAGGACTTCGGCTCCGGCGACCGAATCTGCTACCACGGCGTGATGGACTCCTTCCGAAACCCCAAGCTGGCGGCGGCTGTCTATGCCAGCCAGCAGGAGGACATTCCCGTACTGGAGGTTGGCTCTCCCATGGACATCGGTGACTATCCTGCCGGTACCATCGGTGATGTAGCGGTGTTCACCAACGCGGATACGGTGGCGCTATACAAAAACGGGGATTTCGTCACCAATCTGCGCTATGATGACTGGCAGGGACTGACCCACGGGCCAATGCGTTTGGACGACCTCATCGGTTGTCTGCTGGAAACGAAAGAGGGATTCCCAAAAAAGAAGGCAAGCCTTCTTCGCAAATGCCTGCTTTCCGCCGGAAAGCACGGTCTGGCCGGCATGCCCCTGATGGACAAGCTGAAGATGGGTTATGCCATGCTCCGCTATAAAATGTCCATCGACCATGGCGTGGCGTTGTACGGAAAATATGTGGGCAACTGGGGCGGCGAGGCGACGGTCTGGCGGTTCGATGCCATAAAAGGCAATCAGGTGGTGGCATCGGTGACAAAATGCCCCTCCCCCACCCTCCATCTGGAAGTCAAAGCCAGCCGCACCACTCTAACCGAAGGTGACCGCTATGACATGGCGGCGGTGCGGATTCGGATTCTTGATGAATTCAACAATCCCGTTCCCTACGCCCAAATTCCTGTGGAACTGAAGCTGGAGGGCGCAGCAGAGCTGGTTGGACCTGCTGTGGTCACTGCCGAGGGTGGCATGTGCGGTACTTATCTTCGCACCATCGGCGTCACCGGCACCGCTACCCTGACCATCACCACCTGCCAGACTCCGACGGTCAGACTGGAACTGATTGTGCAGTAAATGATTGTTTAGCGATTCTTTAACGGACAAAATAGCCTGCTCCTAGGAGCAGGCTATTTAACATATCAACTTATCTTTTTTTCAGCACCGCAATCACCACAGCACCCATTGCTACCACAGCAACCACCGCCACAACAATCCAGACTGTATAAGACGGCTTTTCCGGCGGTTCCGGTTCTTTCGTAGTCGGGGTGGTAGATTCTGTTTGCTCCGAAGGCGTCTCAGACGGCTCCGTATCTGAAATCGGCGGCTCCGGGGTTTCCACCTGCCTGGGATTCAGAATCACATCAATCTTCTGGTGAACAACTGTAATGAAATCTCTGGCGTTATCCGGAATCCAATCGGACTCAACATCCTCAGAAAGGCTTTGACGCAGCGTCTGTAATTCCGCTGTTTCAACTTCATAAACCAATGCGGCAGCCATTTCGGAATAGACAAAATCACCTACGCCGGCAAAGCTCGCCAGAAACAGCCGGCTGTTTTCCTTGTAGCAGGTCTGCACCTGCTCATGGTAGGTATTCACAAAATAGTCCGGATTCGCAGTATTCGGACGGGCTTCCACAATGAGGATACCCATTCGCAGCATAAACAGCGCATCCCGTTCAGGCACCGCCGCCAGAGTGGCCCGGTAGCCGTCCAAATCACCGCAACGTTCAAAAGCCAGCACATACGAAAAACTACTGATTCTCTCATAGGACTGCTCTGATAACGCCTCAATAAATGTCTCCGGATTAGCATCAAAAAGCCGGTTCATTTCATGGAAGTAAAGCTCAGCATAGGCACCATCCACCTGATTTGACAGGTCGAACAAGCCATCATAATCCACAGGCTCTTTCAGCATGTCAGCTAACATTGCGGAGAATTCTTCAAAGTCAACGGGCAGTGATTCCGTGGTGGCGAAGGTCGTCGATGCGCCGCAGCACATCAGCGCAATCAGCGCAATGACAGTCAGAATTCCGACAGTTTTCTTCATAATAGTTCCGTCCTTTCCACCCAAAATACACCCTGTTATCTAAATTATCCACGCATGGCGCGTTTTCTTGCGATATTGATGGGGCCCTCAGACATCCGGTTGATCCAGTTCAGGCTCTTGCCGCAGCCGAAAGCAACGCAGGCATCGGGATCATCCGCCAAAGTGCAACGGATGCCGGTCCGCTCGGACAGCATGGCGTCCATGCCGAACAGCTGGCTGCCGCCGCCGGTGAGGGTAATGCCGTTGTCAGAAATATCGCTGACCAGCTCCGGAGAGGAATCCTCCAGCACAGACAGCACCTCGTCCGCAATCTGACGGGCAGGACGGCGCAGCACCTCCGCGATTTCCGCAGAGTGAAGCTCCAGCTCACGCGCCATGCCGGACTTCACGTCACGACCCTTGACCACCATGGACGCATCCTCCGGACGCTCATGGACACAACCAATGCGAATTTTGATATCCTCCGCCGTAGTCTTGCCGATGACCACACCGTGACGGCGGCGGACATGGCGACCAATGGCTTCGTCAAAGCTGTCGCCGGCAACCTTAATAGAGGAAGATGCCGCAACGGCATTCAGGGTCAGCACCGCGATATCCGTGGTGCCACCGCCAATATCCACAACCATATGACCATTGGGACCGCTGATATCCAGACCGGCACCCAGCGCCGCTGCCAGCGGTTCCTCAATCAGGTAGACCCGTCGGGCACCGGCTTCAATGGCGGCATTGATGACACTGCGCTCCTCCACCTCGGTAACGCCGCTGGGAACGCAGATAATCACACGGGGCTTGGGAGTGAACAGGCTGGATTTACTGGCCTCGCGGAACAGCACCTGCAGCATCCGCACCGTCATTTCATGGTCGGAGATGACGCCGCCCTTCAAGGGGGGCATGGCTACCACATTGCCGGGGGTACGTCCCAGCATATTCCGTGCCGCGGCACCTACCTCAAGAATTTTTCCGTTATTCTTGTCCAGTGCCACAACTGATGGCTCCCGAACCACGATTCCCTTACCATCGGCATAGATCAGCACATTGGCAGTACCCAGATCCACGCCCAAATCATTTGAAAACAAACGCATATTCTTCACCTACTGGTATTTTTATTGTGAACTGCCGCACCAACGGCGGCACAGTGAACTTCTTCCGCTCCGGCGGTCAGCAGCACACGGGCACATTCCCCTGCCGTGGCGCCGGTGGTTATGATGTCATCCAAAAGCAGAATCCGCTTTCCGGCGAACCGCTCCGGCTTCACAGGCTCATAAGCGCCCAGCACATTGGCACGGCGCTGCGCCTGTCCCTTGATACGGGACTGTGGCTTTGTGTTGCGAATCTTCCGCAGGCATTGGACCGGCTCCAGCGCAAGCTCGGTGCAGACCGCCTGCGCCAGCAGCTCCACCTGATCGTAGCCGCGGCGCAGCCGTCGCAGACGGCTCACCGGCACCCAACTAATCATATCGTACTGCCCCTCCCGCTCCCGCAGGATGCGCATAGCAAGAAGCCGTCCGTAGCTGAGGGCATAGTGCCGTTTGCCGTAAAACTTGTAGCGGACCAGACTACGTCTGACATCCTTTTCATAATGCCACAAAGCAAGCCAACTGTCAAGGAAGGGCAGCTTAATTTTTGAAGATGTACACTCCGGTCCGTGGATCCGGCAATGACCGCAAAGGTCATTCTCGCCCTTTTCCAGTATTTTGCCGCAGAGGACACACTTAGGCGGAAAGAGGATATCCCAAATCATGCCTCCACCTTCCCCTGAAGCCGCAGCTTCAGACCGGTGTAACGGCGCCCCACTCTGGCGTTCTGGACCATGATGCCCACGGTTTCCTCCCGTCCCACAATAATCAGCAGCTCACGGGCACGGGTGATAGCGGTGTACAGCACACTACGGTTCAGCAGATACTGAGAACCGCTCCACGCCGACAGCACCACGCAACGATACTCGCTGCCCTGACTTTTATGGACAGTCATGGCATACGCCGGCTCCAGCTCATGGAGCTGGTCAAATTCATAGTCCACTTCCCGATCATCAAAAACTACGGTCAGCTGCTCCATGTGTGGGTCGATGGACTTGATGATGCCCACGTCACCGTTGAAGATACCGGTACCCACCTCGCTGCCATCGCAGCGCTTCCACATAATATCGTAATTGTTGCGAATCTGCATGACCCGATCCCCCTCCCGGTAGGTGTAGTTGCCATGGGGACGTTCCTTTTTGGTGGGAGACTGGGGATTGAGACTGTTTTGCAGCAGCTGGTTCAGGCTGACCGTGCCTACGCCGCCCTTACGAGTAGGCGTCAGCACCTGAATCTGGTCGGAGGGAATGCCCATATTCCGGGGTAGCCGTCGGACGCACAAATCCGTGATGGTCTGACTGACCTCCTGCTCTGAACGGCAGGGAAGGAAGAAAAAGTCGCTTTTCCGGTCACGGAGATTGGGCTGCTCACCGCGGTTGACCCGGTGAGCGTTCATAACAATCAGACTCTCCTGCGCCTGACGGAAAATTTCTGTCAGACGAATGGCGTTCAACATCTCGCTGCGGAGCATATCATTGAATGGGAAACCTGGGCCAACCGGCGGCAGCTGGTCGGGGTCACCTACCAGAATGATTCGCTTATTGCCGGGTATGGCAAGCATCAGACTATGCAGAAGCTGGATGTCCACCATGGACATCTCATCCACAATGACCACATCGGTTTTCAGGGGGTTACTCTCATCTCTGAGAAACACCATCTGTCCGTTGGCAGGGTCGATGGACGCCTCCAGCAGGCGATGGATGGTAGAAGCATCCCGTCCCGTCACCTCCGTCAGCCGCTTGGCGGCACGTCCGGTAGGCGCAGCCAACAGGCAGCGCAGTCCCATCTGCTCGAACAGAGACAATACACCGTTTAATATGGTAGTCTTACCGGTACCGGGACCGCCGGTAATCAACAGCAGACCGCTGGTAGCGGCAGAGCGGATGGCAGCGGTCTGGCTTTCAGAGTAGCGGATACCGCTTTCCTGACCGGCCCGACGGACCATGGCATCCAGTCCTCTCGGCTCCGGAAAATGCGCCCTGGAATGGGCAAGCAGCCGGTGAGCGCAATACACTTCCGCCTCATACAATCGGGGCAGATAGTCCACGGTAATACCGGCAAGGCTGCACCGGACCAGCCGCTCCCCCTCCAGAAGCCGCTCCACGCCTTCACGGATGGTTTCCGGCTCCAACGTCAGCAATTGGGCCGTGGCTCCAATCAGCTTGTCCTCCGGCAGAAAGCTGTGTCCTGCCGTCAAATTATAGTTCAATTCAAAGAGGATGCCTGCCTCCACACGGCGGGGATCCTCTCCGGAAACGCCCAAATCAATCGCGAAACGGTCCACCGCCCCGAAGGGTGCCTCCAGACCGTCATCCATCAGCAGGTAGGGATCGTCATAGAGCAGCTCCATGGTCTGTTCGCCGTAAAGCTTGTAGGTTCGAACCGCAAGCTCCGCCGGAAGCTGATGCTGGGTAAACAGCTCCAGCAACTGCCGCAGACCCACGCGCAGCCGAAATTCCTCACCAATGGCCTTGGCTTTAGCGGCAGTAATGCCGGTGACCTCCGCCAGTCGCATGGGCTCCCGTTCCATGATTTGCAGCGTATGCTCCCCAAATTTATCCACTATGCGGGCAGCGGTTTTAGGTCCGATGCCCTTGATGATTCGACTGGACAGATAACTGACGATTTCCGCCGGCGTCTGGGGCAACAGCCGCTCCAGAAACTCCGCCTCAAACTGCTTGCCGTAGCTCTGGTGGGCGCTCCAGCGGCCGGTGACCATCAGCCGTTCTCCAACCGCGGGCATGGGAATCGTACCCACCACCGTCACGGTCTGGCCGTCCTGACACCGCAGGCGCAGGACGGCGTAGCCATTTTCATGATTATGGAATACCACGGCACCGATGGTGCCCTGAATGATTTCAAGTTCCGTCAAGTTTCCTACGCTCCTGTTCCAGTCTGGCAGACAGCTCCGCCATGTCGCAAATCGTAATTCCCTGTCGGGTCAACCGGACCCGTTCTTCTTCCGTCAAACCGCCGTCCAGCAGCACCAGCGGACTGTGGATCAGGCCCATATCCCGCAGCCAGCGATGGCGGCGGATGAGATGCTCCTCCTGACCGCCGCCGTGGCACAGGCAGACTGTCACGGCCCCTTGCTGCCCCGGCAGCAAAAAACCAAACACCGCCCAAAGGGCACACAACGCACCGAACGCCGCCAGCACACTCACAATCATCCACATTGCCATATGCTCCACCTCGTTACAGCATATGGCGAAGCTCATACTTTCGTGCCGGCAGATTGAAAAATGATTGTTTAGCATACTACCGCAAAAACAAAAATCCATGTCATTGCGAGGAGCGAAGCGACGTGGCAATCCCCTGAGTCTTAGGAAATATTCCAAAAAACAGGACAATTTCAGTAAAACTGTGGGGGATTGCCAGAAGGTGAATTGCCCCGAAGGGGCAAGAGAGGCCACCCTGGGGTGCGCCAGTGTGCGCACTGGCTCGCAATGACATACGTTGATTTTGGTGCGGCACTTAGACTGCTAAACGATAATTTACATTCTCTTATTCGTACCTCTTAGTTTACTATATTTTCTGCGGATTGAAAAGACCTTTTTGTGAAAACTTTTAAGTAGAGATTTTGATAAAGTTCCTTTCTCAGCCTTGAATTTTTTCTCAATATGGGGTATAATAACTAAAATTGCGCTTTTTGCGCTGTATGGGAGAATGCTCATGAAAGATTTGAGGGCACTGTCGCTTCTTGTGTGGATGCTGCAGCTGGGATTATCCACCGTTTCCCCTCTGGTCTGCTGCACCCTGGTGGCTGTCTGGCTCCACCGGAGCTGTCAATGGGGCAGCTGGGTAATCTGGGTGGGTGCCATTTTGGGAGCGGTTCTCGCCGTCGACGGTTTCCGCCACAGCCTGAAGCTGATGGCAAAGCTGTCCAAGCGCAAAAAGGATACACCCCCACCCCTCTCCTTTAATGATCACGACTGACCGGAGGTAGCCATGAATCCCCGTAAATTTATTCTTCGCCAAACTGCTCTGCTGGCTCTCGGCGAGCTGGTCTGCGTTGCCGCCATGGTTGGCATCTTCGCTCTGCTGGGAATGTTCAGCTACAAGGTAGTTTTGGGCGGCGTCATCGGCGCGATTCTCGCCATCGGCAACTTCTTCTTTATGGCAATCGCCTCCGATTCCGCTGCAGACAAGGCAACGGATCAGGATGTCAAAACCGGCAAGGCTCTCATGAAATCCTCCTATGGATTACGGATGCTGGTGCTGGCAGTATTGCTGATTCTCTGCACCAAGAGTGGGCATTGTCACCCTGTTGCGCTGCTTTGCCCTCTGCTGTTTGTATTCCCGATTATTATTATCCTTGAATTCTCGAGAAAGGCAGGTGGTCCCAAACAATGAGCATCGACGTAACCGGCGCCTATGTCTATTACGTGATTCCCATTTTCGGCGGTATCCCCATCACCCAGACAATGGTTTCTTCGCTCATCGTGACGATACTGCTGTGCATCGCCTTTGTGGTGCTGGGTAAGAATATTACCAAACGTCCCGGAAAGCGGCAGGTTCTGGTGGAAAAAGGCGTGACCATGATTACCAACCTCACCGCCTCCGCCATGGGTGCCCACAATGTCCACTGGGCGCCTTTTATGGGTTGCCTGTTCCTGTGCAGTATCTGCGGCAGCTACATCGGTCTGACGGGCTTTCTCCGCTCCTCCACCGCCGATATCAACTGCACCGCCGTCTGGGCGCTGATGGTGTCCTTCATCATCTGGTTTAACAACATCAAAAAGGATGGAATCGGAAAGTTCCTGAAAAATTATATCAACCCCATGAACATCATTTCCGATTTGGCACAACCTCTGTCCATGTCCTTCCGTCACTTCAGTAACGTTTCCGTGGGTGGCATCATCTCCGGTATCATCTACGCCGCTCTGACTCTGCTGTCAACGGTAGTCATCGGGCTGGTGTCTTCCGCAGGCTGGCTCATGGGCGCTGTGCTGATTGTAGTTGGCGCTCTGATGCTGTTTCTGTGGGCAAAGAAAAAAATAATGCGCACCATTTTGTCGGTGATTACTCTGGTGATTGGTCTGTTCGGTCTGCTGCAAAGCTTGAATATTTTGTCCGATGTACCGATTTTTACCTACGGCATCCCCGCGGTGCTTTCCCTGTATTTTGATTTGTTCTCCGGTTTTATTCAAGCTCTGGTATTCACCCTGCTTTCCATGGTGTATATCGCCGGCTCCCTGCCGGAACCGGAAACGGAGAACGATACGAACTCTGTCAGTAAATCAATTTGATTTCAATATACTATATTTAGGAGGATTTATTTATGAGTATTGGTGAAGGTTTGGCGATTCTGGGTCAGGCACTGGGTGCCGGTTTGTGTATGGGCATCGGTGCTATCGGCTCCGCTCTTGGTGAAGGTAATGCCGTCAGCCACGCTCTGGAGGGCATGGCTCGTCAGCCCGAGGCTGCTGATAACCTGCGTGTCAACATGATTCTGGGTTGTGCAATTACCGAATCCACCGGTATTTACGCTCTGGTTATTGCCATTCTGATTCTGTTTGTTCTGTAATCCCATGTTATCCTTAAAGGAAAGGAGCGAACCGCATGGGTTACTTTGAAAGCTTTATCGGCGTAAACCTGTGGACAGCTCTGTTCACACTATTAAATACGCTGACCGTCATCTTCGTGGGTACGAAGTTTCTTTTCAAGCCCATTATGGAGATGATTGCCAAGCGGCAGAAGGAAATCGACGATATGTACGCCGAAGCCGATGCCGCCAAATCTGACGCACAGGCCATGCAGGCGGAGTATCAGGCAAAGCTGAACGACGCACAGGCCACCTCTGACCGCATTGTAAAAGAAGCGGTGGCACGGGGTCAGGCTCGTGAGGAGGAAATCATCCGTCAGGCTAACGTGGAAGCCTCTGCCATCATGGACAAGGCATCTGCCGACATCGCCATGGAAAAGAAAAAGGCCCTCAACGATGCCAAGGATGAAATCTCCGACATCGCCATGGCCATTGCCGGCAAGGTGGTCGGACGGGAGCTGACTGCCGCCGACCAGAGCAAGCTGGTGGACGAGTTCATCAACGGACTGGGTGACGGCGTATGACGCAGACCGGAATTGTTTACGGACAGGCGATGTACGACCTTGCCCGCAGCGAGAATCTGGCGGACACCGTTCTGAATCAGCTGGCGGTACTGCGCCAGAGCTTTGAAGCGGAGCCAGACTTTATCCGTCTGCTCAGCTCTCCTGCTTTATCCAAGGACGAGCGCTGTCAAATCATTGACACCAGCTTCCGCGGCAAAATTCAGCCTTATGTACTGAATTTCCTGAAAATTCTAACCGAAAAGGGCTATATGCGCCATTTTTCGGACTGCTGCATTACCTACCGGGACTGCTACAACCGGGACAACGGCATTCTGCCCGTCAAGGCTGTGGCAGCAGTTCCCCTGACCGATGACCAGCAGCAGCGGCTGACACAGAAGCTGTCTGCCATCACCGGCAAAACCATCGAGCTTTCCCTCCGCGTGGATCCCGATGTCCTTGGCGGCATCCGACTGGACTACGACGGAAAGCGGCTGGACGACACCGTGGCGCACCGCCTGGATGCCGTCCGTAATGCACTAAAAAATACCGTACTCTAATCAGAAAGCAGGTACAGTATGGAATTAAGACCCGAAGAAATTACAAAAATCATCCGTAGTCAAATCAAGAACTACGAAAATAAAATGGAGTCCAGCGAGACCGGCGTGGTCATCCTTGTGGGTGACGGCATTGCCAAGGCCAGCGGTCTGGACAAGTGCATGGCAGGCGAGCTGCTGGAGTTCCCCAACGGCTCCTACGGCATGGCCCAGAATCTGGAGGAGGATACGGTTTCCATCGTCATTCTCGGTACGGATAACGGCATCAAGGAAGGCGACATCGTCAAGCGCACCGGTCGCGTGGTTTCCGTGCCCGTGGGCAAAGGCCTGATTGGTCGTGTTGTGGATGCGTTGGGCGCTCCCATTGACGGCAAGGGTCCCATCGAAAATGAGGGCTTCCGCCCCATCGAATCCCCCGCCCCCGGTATCATCGAACGTCAGCACGTGAACCGCCCCTTGCAGACCGGCATCAAGGCCATTGACTCCATGATTCCCATTGGTCGCGGTCAGCGTGAGCTGATTATTGGCGACCGCCAGACCGGTAAGACCACCATCGTCACCGACACCATTCTGAACCAGAAGGGCAAAGATGTGATTTGCATCTATGTCGCCATCGGTCAGAAGCGGTCCACCGTGGCACAGGTGGTAGAAAACCTGACACTGGGCGGCGCCATGGACTATACCATCGTGGTATCCGCCACCGCCTCCGAGCTGGCGCCCATGCAGTACATCGCCCCCTACTCCGGCTGTACCATGGGTGAGCATTTCATGGCGCAGGGCAAGGATGTGCTGGTCATCTATGACGATTTGAGCAAGCACGCCGTGGCATACCGTGCCATTTCCCTGCTGATTCGCCGTCCTCCCGGACGGGAAGCCTATCCCGGTGACGTTTTCTATCTCCACTCCCGACTTCTGGAGCGAGCCGCTCAGATGTCCAAGGAGCTGGGCGGCGGCAGTCTGACTGCCCTGCCCGTCATCGAGACTCAGGCCGGCGACGTTTCCGCTTATATCCCCACCAACGTCATTTCCATCACCGACGGACAGATTTTCCTTGAAAGTGAGCTGTTCAACGCCGGTATTATGCCCGCCGTGAACCCCGGTATCTCCGTTTCCCGTGTGGGCGGCGATGCTCAGCTGAAGGCTATGAAGAAGGTTTCCGGCTCTCTGAAGCTGCTGTACTCTCAGTACCGGGAGCTGCAGAGCTTTGCCCAGTTCGGCTCGGATCTGGATGCGGACACCAAGCAGCGTCTGGCGCTGGGTGAGCGCATCGTGGCAGTCCTCAAGCAGAAGAACAATGCCCCTGTGGAGGTTGCCCATCAGGTATGCATCATTTATGCCGTAACAAACGGCTATCTGAACGCCATTGATGTGGATGCAATTCCCGAATTTGAAAAGCGGTTGTATGAATATATGGATGTGCGCTACGCCGATGCTCTGGACACTATCCGCTCCACAGGCAAGCTGGAAAAGGATACCGAGGAAACTCTGAAAACCGCCCTGACTGAGCTGCTGAGCGAATTCGGCAAGAGCATCTAAGGAAGGAGGCACACTATGGCTGGTGTTTCCACCAAGGACATTAAAAACCGCATCCGAAGCATGGAATCCACCAAGCAAATTACCAAAGCCATGGAAATGGTGGCAGCCTCCAAGCTTCGTCACGCACAGGCAAAGGTGCTAAATTCCCGTCCCTATTTTGAGATTCTGTATTCCACCATCGCCCAAATCGTGGAGTCGGACAGCCAACTGTCCTCTCCCTATCTATACCGTAAAAGCAGCGGCAAGGCACTATATATCGTCATTGCCGGCGACCGTGGTCTGGCCGGCGGCTACAACAGCAACATTCTCAAGCTGGTCCAGTCCCAAATCGGCGACAAAACCGCCACCATTCTGCCTATCGGTAAAAAAGCTGTGGACTATTACCGAACCCGCAGCCTGCCCATGCTGACCCAAAGCTACGCGGAAGCCGCCGGGGTATCCATCGGTGACTGTTTCTCCATTGCCAAGCTGGTCAGCAAGGCCTACCTGATGGGCGATTTCGACGAGATTCATGTGGCGTATACCGGCTTTGTTTCCGTGCTGTCCCAGACCCCTGCCACATTGCAGCTGCTTCCCCTGGCACAACCGGGCAAAGCAAAGCCCGCGACAGTAGATGTGATTTACGAACCCAGTCAGGAAGAGGTCTTTGAGGCCATCATTCCCGAGTATCTGGGTGGATTGCTTTACGGCGCCCTCTGCGAGAGCCGTGCCTCCGAACAGGCTGCCCGGCGCACCGCTATGGACTCCGCCACGCAGAACGCCGAGGATATGATTGCGGACCTGAGCCTGAAATTCAATCAGGCCCGTCAGGCTGCTATCACTCAGGAAATCACCGAAATTGTGGCAGGATCCTGACCATTCTAATGCAAGGAGTTGAATCCCATGTCCAATAACAAAGGCACGGTGATCCAGATTGTGGGTCCCGTCCTCGATATCCGCTTTGCGGACGAGCATCTGCCCCAGCTCCTGAATGCCATCCACATTCCCCATGGTGACAGCACCATCGTTGCGGAGGTGGCGCAGCACATCGGTGACAACGTGGTGCGCTGTATCGCCATGAACTCCACCGACGGACTGCAGCGTGGCATTGAAGCCATCGACACCGGTGCGCCCATCACCGTCCCCGTGGGTGACGATTGTCTGGGACGGGTGTTCAATCTGCTGGGTCAGCCCATTGACAACAAACCCGCCGTCAAGGGCGCGGAGCAGTGGTCCATCCACAGAAGCGCTCCCGCCTACGACGAGCAGCAGCCTGCCACCGAGATTCTGGAGACCGGCATCAAGGTCATCGACCTGATTTGCCCCTATGCCAAGGGCGGCAAAATCGGTCTGTTCGGCGGCGCCGGCGTTGGCAAGACGGTTCTGATTCAGGAGCTGATTTACAACATCGCCACTGCCCACAACGGTTACTCCGTATTCACCGGCGTCGGTGAGCGGACCCGTGAGGGCAACGACCTTTACAATGAAATGACCGAATCCGGCGTCATCTCCAAGACCGCCATGGTGTTCGGTCAGATGAACGAACCCCCCGGAGCCCGTATGCGTGTGGGCCTCAGTGGTCTGACCATGGCAGAGTACTTCCGTGATGTGAAGCATCAGGACGTTCTGCTGTTCATCGACAATATTTTCCGTTTCACTCAGGCCGGTTCTGAGGTCTCCGCTCTGCTGGGACGTATGCCCTCCGCCGTTGGCTACCAACCTACGCTGGCAACGGAAATGGGCGCTCTGCAGGAGCGCATCACCTCCACCAAGAACGGCTCCATCACCTCCGTTCAGGCGGTCTACGTCCCTGCCGACGACCTGACCGACCCTGCTCCTGCTACCACCTTCGCCCATCTGGACGCCACCACCGTTCTGGACCGTGGCATTGCCAGTCTGGGCATTTACCCTGCTGTGGATCCTCTGGATTCCACCTCCCGTATCCTATCCCCCGAGGTAGTGGGTCGGGAGCATTATGAAACCGCCCGTGCCGTCCAGCACATCCTTCAGCGCTACAAGGAACTGCAGGATATCATCGCCATCATGGGCATGGACGAGCTCAGCGAGGAGGACAAGACCATCGTCAACCGCGCCCGTAAGGTCCAGCGGTTCCTTAGTCAGCCCTTCCACGTGGCGGAGCAGTTCACCGGCTATCAGGGCAAGTACGTTCCCCTGAAGGAAACCATCCGCTCCTTTAAGGAAATCATTGACGGCAAACACGACGAGATTCCCGAGTCCTACTTCCTGTACGCCGGCTCTATCGACGAGGTCGTGGAAAAATTCAAGGGTGGTGAGGGCAAATGACCCCCTTCCCTTTGAAAATCGTCACCCCTGACGGCATCAAATATGATGGTCAGGCTGAGGAACTGGTGGTACGCACCACCAGCGGTGATTTGGGTATCATGGCTGGACATACTCCCATCATTGCCCCTCTGGGCATGGGACGCGCCACCGTCATCATCGATGGTCAGAAGCGCTATGGTGCCTGCATCGGCGGTATGGTGGCTGTGGTGAACGGTCATGTAGATCTAGTGCCCACCTCCTTCGAGTGGGCTGAGGACATCGATATCGAACGCGTGGAACGTTCTCTGTCATGCGCCCGGGAAACCATGAACCGCAAAGACGCATCCGAAACAGATATCCGTCTTGCCAAAGCCCGTCTGCATCGGGCTCTGGTCCGTCAAAACGTCGTCTCAACCAAATAATCAAATTCCTCCGGTCAACAACCGGAGGAATTTTTTGCGCATATTTCTTCTCAATGCTGTAAATTACAGTTTAGGACTGGAAACCGGTAATGATTCGTGCTATGATAAAGAAAACAAAAGAGGTGAGGGTCATATGTTACCGCAAGAATTCCTGAAGCGGATGGAATGCCGTCTAGGTGAGGAATACCCTGAATATCTGGAAAGTCTGGAACGCCCCCGCGCGGTGGCGTTGCGCTTCGATCCTATGAAGCGAATTCCGGATCTGCCCTTCGCTCTGGAGCCGGTGCCCTGGGAGCCTATGGGGTACTACTACGACCCCGATTCCCGTCCCGGTTTGCACCCTTATCATGAAGCAGGCGTATACTACATGCAGGAGGCCAGCGCCATGGCGCCTGTGGTACTGCTCGATCCCCAACCCGGTGAGCGGATTTGTGACCTCTGCGCCGCCCCCGGAGGAAAGTCCACCCAGATTGCCGGACGGCTTCGGGGAGAAGGGCTTTTACTTTGCAACGAAATTGAACCCAAGCGGGCAAGGATTCTGTCCCGCAACATCGAACGCATGGGCATCGCTAACGCAATGGTCACCAACGAACATCCGGCTGTACTGGCAGAGCGTTTTCCCGATTTCTTTGATCGAGTGCTTGTGGATGCCCCCTGCTCCGGCGAGGGAATGTTTCGCAAAGAGGAAGCCGCTGTAACAGACTGGAGTGTTCAGACTGTTCAAATGTGCGCCGACCGTCAGCGGCAGATTCTTCATTCCGCCGCGGTCATGGTCCGACCCGGTGGACGGCTGGTCTACTCCACCTGCACCTTCGCGCCGGAGGAAAACGAGGAAACTGTGGTGGCATTTCTGGAGCAGCATCCCGACTTCTATCCGGAAGAGGCAGATGCCCCATGGTTTGCAAAGGGAGAAAACGGCTCCTTCCGCTTGTGGCCGCACAAGCTCAAAGGCGAGGGGCATTTTGCTGCGGTTCTGCGCCGTCAGGGAGATGATGCAACACCGGAGGTTCGCATCAAGGAGGATAAACTGCCAAAGGAATGGCTGGATTTTGCCAAAGACCTGGCCATCCGTTTACCGGACGGCAGACCTGTGCTGTTCGGTCAGAGCCTATACTGGGTGCCGGAGGAACTGCCGGACATTGCCCGATTGAAAACTTTGCGCCCCGGTCTGGAACTGGGCATCGTCAAAAAAGGTCGGTTTGAACCTGCGCATGCGCTGGCCCTGTGGTTGAAGGACTGTAACAACACCGTTTCCTTCTCTGCCAACAGCGAGGAAATGCGTCGTTTCCTGCACGGCGATGTGGTCCCGTCTGAGAAACGGGGATGGTGTCTGGTGCAGGTGGATGGGTACGGCATCGGCTGGGGAAAAGGCGACGGAACTGTGCTGAAAAACCATTATCCGAAGGGTTTAAGGCGATAAATATGGCATAAATAACACTTTACATGGTTTTATCGGTGTGATATAATGCTTAGGATGTAATTAAAAGTATAACAAGGAGCTGATCATCCTTGGCGATATATGAAATTTATGGCGGTACCCCCCTGTCGGGCTCCGTCACCATCAGCGGTGCGAAAAATGCCGCTGTTGCGATTTTACCGGCCGCTCTTCTGGTTAAGGGGCAATGCCGGATTGAGAATGTTCCGGACATTTCCGATGTCCGTATTTTGCTGGAAATGCTCAGAGGCATGGGCGCCCGTATCGAACAGCCGGAGTCCGGCGTGGTGATTATGGATTGCACCGATGTTCGCTCCGAGCAGCCGGATCCCGTGCTTGTACGCAAACTTCGTGCCAGCTATTATCTGATGGGCGTTTTGTTGAGCCGCTTCGGGCGGAGTCTTGTTGCGCTTCCCGGAGGCTGCAGCTTCGCTTCCCGCCCCATCGACCAGCACATCAAGGGCTTCAAGGCGCTGGGCGCTGCTGTTACGGAAACCGATGAGTATGTTTCCATGGAGCCCGGTCCCAATGGTCTGATGGGCAACCGCGTCAGTCTGGACGTGGTGAGTGTGGGCGCTACGGTGAATATCATGCTGGCAGCAACTCTGTTGCCCGGTCAAACGGTGATTGAGAACGCAGCGAAAGAACCCCACATCGTCGACCTCGCCAACTTCCTGAACACCATGGGTGCCAACATTTCCGGTGCCGGTACCGATACTGTGAAGATTCGCGGTGTGGAAGCCCTGCAAGGTGGCACCTACACCATCATCCCTGACCAGATTGAAGCCGGCACCTATATTGCTGCTGTGGCTGCCGCCGGTGGCGATGTGCTGGTGAAGAACGTGATTCCCAAGCACATGGACTGCATCACCTCCAAACTGGAGGAAATGGGTGCGGAAATTACCAATTACGACGATTCCATCCGGATTCGCAGCAGCGGTAAGCTTTCCGGTACTACTGTCAAAACCCGTCCCTACCCCGGTTTCCCCACAGATATGCAGGCACAGATTTGCGTGTGTATGGCGCTGGCCAGCGGCACCAGCCGTCTGACGGAAAGTGTTTACGAAACCCGTTTCTTCGGCTACTGCACAGAACTGGAGAGCATGGGTGCCTATATTCAGGTCGAAGGCAAGACCGCCATGGTCTACGGCAAGGAACGGCTTCATGGAGCAACGGTCCGGGCAAGAGATCTCCGCGCCGGCGCAGCGCTGGTGATTGCCGGTCTTGCTGCCGAGGGAATTACCCGTGTAGAAAACATCCACTATGTGGAACGCGGCTATGAACGTCTGATTGAAAAATTAACTGCATTGGGCGCAAAAATCCGCCGCGTAGAGGAATACTGATATCAAACCCCCGAAGGTTATCCCTTCGGGGGTTTTCAAATTGCTGTATGAGCCGGATATATTCTATATTTTTCTAACTTTCCTCTTGTAAAATTCATCTTTTTGGCGTATACTATAAGCTAGTATTTTATATGCAAGAGAGGTAAATACTATGGAACTGATTACTGTTCGTGAACTTTTCAAGAACACCGAGAAATATGCCGGTGCCGAGATTGAGGTAGGCGGCTGGGTTCGTAATCGCCGTCCCAGCAAGCAGTTCGGCTTTATTGTGCTGAATGACGGTACCTATTTCACTCCTGTACAGGTGGTCTATAACGACACCATCGAAAACTTTCAGGAAATCAGCAAAATCAATATCGGCGCTGCACTGATTGTCAAGGGAACACTGGTTCTGACCCCCGACTCTAAGCAGCCCTTTGAAATTCAGGCGACCACCGTTACCGTAGAGGGTCCTTCCACCGGCGACTTCCCCCTGCAGCCCAAGCGCCACTCCATGGAGTTCCTGCGGACCATCACCCATCTGCGTCCCCGCACCAACACCTTCCAGGCGGTGTTCCGTGTCCGCAGCCTCGCGGCCATGGCCATCCACCAGTTCTTCCAGGATCGTGACTTCATTTATGTCCATACACCCCTGATTACCGGCTCCGACTGTGAGGGCGCCGGTGAGATGTTCCAGGTCACCACTCTGAACCTGAACGATATTCCCAAGACCGAGGATGGCAAGGTGGATTTCTCTCAGGATTTCTATGGCAAGCCCACCAATCTGACCGTTTCCGGTCAGCTCAACGGCGAGACCTTCGCCATGGCGTTCCGCAACATTTACACCTTCGGTCCCACTTTCCGCGCCGAAAACTCCAACACCACCCGTCACGCGGCGGAATTCTGGATGATTGAGCCGGAAATTGCTTTTGCCGACCTGCAGGACGATATGCGCCTTGCTGAGGATATGATTAAGTATATCATCTCCTATGTGCTGGAGCACGCTCCTGAAGAGATGGCGTTCTTCAACCAGTTCGTGGACAAGGGGCTGCTGGAGCGGCTGAATCACGTTATGAACTCCGACTTCGGTCGTGTCACCTACACCGAGGCCATCGAAATTCTGGAGAAGCACAATGATGAATTTGATTATCCTGTCCACTGGGGCAGCGATCTGCAGACTGAGCACGAGCGTTATCTGACTGAAGTAGTGTTCAAGCGCCCTGTCTTTGTCACCGATTACCCCAAGGAAATCAAGGCGTTCTACATGAAGCTGAACCCCGACGGCAAGACCGTCGCCGCTATGGACTGTCTGGTTCCCGGCATCGGCGAAATCATCGGCGGCTCTCAGCGTGAGGATGACTACGAAATTCTCAAGAACCGCATCGAGGAGCTGGGCATGAACCCTGAGGATTACGGCTTCTACATGGACCTGCGTAAGTACGGCTCTGCCCGTCATGCCGGCTTTGGTCTGGGCTTCGAGCGAATGGTTATGTACCTGACCGGTATTGGCAACATCCGAGATGTACTCCCCTTCCCCCGTACCGTAGGCAACTGCGAACTGTAAAAAAGCAACCGAGGCTGCAAAGCAGCCTCGGTTTTCAGTCTTCGGGGAATAATGTACTCATGCAGTTTTTGATGATGGCACGGCGGGTGATGATGCCGATGAAGGCACCCTTATCGTCCACTACGGGGACGAAGTTCTGGGTGCTGGATCGCTCCACCAAATCATGCATGGAGGTGGTGACCCGCACCGGCACATTGTCCTTCCGCCGGGAAATCTCCATAATCCTTCGGTTCTCCGCCTGACGTATGTCCATGTCACACATATTCTTCAGCCCCCACAAAAGATCGCCTTCCGTGAGTGTGCCCCGATACTCGCCGTTGCGGTTCAGGATTGGCAAAGCGGCATAGCCGGCAGCTTCCATCTTCTCCAGCGCCTGCCGGAGGGTATAGTCATCGTATAAATAGGCACACATTGCCTTGGGTGTCAGAAAAAATAAGATATTATTCATGGTTTCTCCTTTATGCAGTCCATCAGGTAGTGACCTCCACTACCCTACTGATATTATAGCACATGTGCTACGAAAAAGCATGTATAAAATCTGTAAACAAATCCAATTGAGTGCCAAAGTTTTCCCTCTTCTTTTGTGCATTTCGCACAAACTCTCGAGTTCCACGCAAACCATTCTACCGGAGTCTACACGCCTTTCTACCCATATCTCCCACCAGTAGAGTGGCCGGATGCATAGTTTCGGTTACATTCTACCGCAAATTATGCTAACATAAGGCCATTCTACGAAAGGCAGGACCGCCACATGAAAAAACGCACAAAACTTTCCGACCGCACACTCCCCAACTACACCAGAGGTGAGGAAATAATGAACATGGTCACGCACATCGTCGGTGGTGCCATCGGCATTGCCGCTCTGACCCTGTGCGTGATTTTCGCTGCCCTGAAGCAAAACGTTTTCGGTGTGGTCAGCTCCGCCATATATGGCGGCTGCATGATTGCCATGTACAGCATGTCCAGCATCTACCATGGACTGCGTCCCGGTATGGGCAAGAAGGTTATGCAAGTCCTGGATCACTGCACGATTTACTTCCTGATTGCCGGCACATACACCGTGGTCGCTTTGTCCGCGCTGCGTCCGGTATACCCTCTTCTGGGCTGGGGCATGTTCGGCTTCCAGTGGGCGCTGGCAGCACTGTGTGTGACCCTGACCGCCATCGATTTGAAGAAGTACAAAGTATTCTCCATGATTTGCTACATCTTCATGGGCTGGGCGATTCTCCCTTTCATTTCTCAGACGATAACTGTGCTGACAAAATCCGGGTTCCTGCTGCTGCTCTTCGGTGGCATCAGCTACACCATCGGTGCGATTCTCTATGGCATCGGTTCCAAGAAGCACTGGATGCATTCCGTTTTCCATATCTTCGTGGTCATCGGCAGTTTGCTTCAGTTTCTGTGTATTCTTTTCTACGCAATATAAAAAAAACAACAGTCCCCCCTTTTCAAGCATTGGATTTGATGGTATAATGATTGTGTTAAAACTTGATTAATGGAGGGATTTCCCATGGCTAACAAATACGCAGGCACCCAAACTGAGAAGAACCTGATGGCCGCCTTCTCCGGCGAATCCGAGGCACGGAACAAGTACACCTACTTCGCTTCCAAGGCTAAGAAGGAAGGTTACGAGCAAATCGCTGCTCTGTTCCTCAAGACCGCTGACAATGAGAAGGAACACGCCAAGCTGTGGTTCAAGGAGCTGAACGGCATCGGTGATACTGCCGAGAATCTGGCCGCTGCCGCTGCCGGTGAAAACTACGAGTGGACCGACATGTATGACGGCTTCGCCAAGACCGCTGAGGAGGAAGGCTTCCCCGAGCTGGCTGCCAAGTTCCGTCTGGTAGCTGAGATTGAGCGTCACCACGAGGAGCGCTACCGCGCTCTGCTGAAGAATGTGGAGACTGCTCAGGTATTCGCCAAGAGCGAGGTCAAGGTATGGGAGTGCCGCAATTGCGGTCACATCGTCGTCGGCACCAACGCCCCTGACGTCTGCCCCACCTGTGATCATCCTCAGAGCTACTTTGAAGTCCACGCCGAAAATTACTAATGAATACAAAACAGGCCATCCCTCAACTGAGGGATGGCCTGTTTTCGATTATGGCAAAATGTCACGGAATCATACCGGGTGCTTACTCCCTCGCATTGGAAAGGCGACGAAGTGTAGGCTCCTCCTCCAGAAACTGACGCGCAATAACGGCACAAATCTGTTTGCTCTCAATCAACTGGTGAATCTCCTCGAAATCGTACCACCGAACATCATCAGTCTCACCAGGCAGCAAAACAATTGCTTCCGTTTCGCCCTCCCAGCGCAGGCAGTAGTGGTCAAAATAACAGCACGCATCTCTGGTTGTGCGAAGGAACTGAAATTGTTCCTTCGCACAACTAATTCCGGTTTCTTCGAACAGTTCCCGTTGAATGGCTGTCAGGCTGTCCTCTCCTGCCTTTGCCGCACCGCCGGAGTTTTCCCATGTGCCGGCGAAGGATTTTTCCGGCGCCCGTCGGGTCATCAGAATCCGCCCGTGTCCGTCATACACCCACACACAGACGACCAGACCGTATTCTCCCTCTCCCCATACTGACCCCCGCAGGTGAAGCCGTCCGGTCCGGTTACGGTTTTCGTCATAAATATCGTTCCATTCCAATGTAATCACTCCTTTCTATCATTGTATCACACTTTCCCAACCTTGACAACGGCGCAAAAAACGGACCCCCTCAAATGAGAGAGTCCGTATTTTGGTAGGTAGAGGACTTAGGCCTTGCCGGCGCAGCCCAGAACGTTGACCAGCTTGTGGCGGACCAGTTCCTTGATGTTGGCGCGGGCGGGCTTCAGATACTCACGGGGATCGAACTTGTCGGGATGCTCGGCATAGAACTTACGGATGGTGCCGGTCATTGCCAGACGCAGGTCGGAGTCGATGTTGATTTTGCAGACAGCCAGCTGAGCGGCGCGGCGCAGCTGCTCCTCGGGAACACCGATGGCACCGGGCATGGCACCGCCGTAGGTGTTGACCATCTCGACATAGTTCTGGGGAACGGAGGAAGAGCCGTGCAGAACGATGGGGAAGCCGGGCAGCTTCTCAATGATGGACTCCAGGATGTCGAAGCGCAGCTGGGGGTTGGTGCCGGGCTTGAACTTGTAAGCGCCGTGGGAGGTGCCGATGGCGATGGCCAGGGAGTCACAGCCGGTACGGGCAACGAACTCCTCGACTTCCTCGGGACGGGTGTAGTGAGCATTGTCAGCGGAAACGTTGACTTCATCCTCAACACCAGCCAGAGCGCCCAGCTCAGCCTCGACCACAACACCGTGGTCATGAGCGTACTCAACGACCTTCTTGGTGATCTCGATGTTCTCCTCGAAGGGCTTGGAGGAAGCGTCGATCATAACGGAAGTGAAGCCGCCGTCGATGCAGGACTTGCAGGTCTCGAAGGAGTCGCCGTGGTCCAG
>JAZSEN010000075.1:0-43462 GCA_045531675.1 Faecousia sp. | reverse complement strand
CCGACCACAAATGTGGTCGGGTGTTTTCTGTAATTAGTGTACACTTTAGATATCACTTCTCAAGTGTATGTATACGTAATTTCAATTACAATGTTTATTACAATTCTATTTTAATTTCCCCTTAGAAAGCATTCTACAGCGAAAAGTGGAGCACAGTCCACATCCGTACCGGATGCGTTCTGCGCCCCACAGGACTTTCCCACGGCCTAAAAACAGTCCACCGGACTGTTTTTAAGCCAGTGTTCGCACTGGGGTCGGCCTTTCAAGTCCCGTGTCACTATCAAAAAAATCCGTCGACAGAAGTCGACGGACTTTTTTGTTGTTAGTGTACACTTTAGATATCCTACCAACCAAGACTTCTGTAACGGATTATGCACATCCGCCCACACCCTTCCGGGTGCCTTCAGATGCGCATGGACTTTTTTGTTATTAATACTCACTTTAGATATCACTTTTTAGATGTCAGAAACGACCATCATGCATCAAAATTGGGGAATATTTCGTTCGCAAGTTTCGACATAGCCGCATTAAACTAAATCATGTACCCCGAAAGGTCATCATTGGCGATATTCAAGCACTTCTCGGAATCGTCTGCTATAACTTCGATAATCACGCCATCCTCATCGTGAAGATCCTGAAATACTTCCAGCATAGTCTTCGTTGTTTGTGCCAGTCTTTTGTGCAGCGCCTCGAGATTTCTCAACTCAATGGTTGTAGACGCATCGTAACAGCAGGACAGGCAGTCCCACAACGCATCCATATTATTGCCGTAATAATCCGGCAAAGAAAAAACTTCCTTCAAATACTGATGCAGTCCCTGCAACGATTTGATGTCAATAAAATCCAGAACAAAATGACTCACGGCAGTACCTCCAATCCAATTTCATAAAATGTCAGATAATGGTCATATGTAACAAAAACAAGACCGTCATTTGAATAGAGTAAGCGGCAATTATTTCTATATCCACCAGTATAGTCAAAATCAGCTTCGTACCATACTCTTCCCGGGGCATCCGGCAATCTTCCATCCCGATTCTTGTACTTGTCACCGCCGATCAATATACCAGGCAATACTTCATCCAAGTTGCCTAGCAAAGGAAGCCCGCCCTGCTTCTGGGCTTCCTTTTTTCTAAGGTAATTCTCAGGCAACATACCATGGACAGCAACATACAAATCCACACCATTTTTACCATCTGAGGTCGCAGTTCCCGCTACAATTGCAGTAACTATTTGTACAGAACATCTGCAATTATCATGGACTGGAATATTCTCTATGCAAGGGTCAGACTTCGACAAGATATGTCCATTCATAGATGCACAATATTCGCATGTTGTGAGTGATATGATCGCACGCCAAATCACCCACTTATTACTATCATAAGTGATCCTTACAGTTTTTTCCGTAGTTGCCCGCTTTTCTTGTAGGATGATATATCCTGATTTTACTGTTTTATACACCTGATTTCCTCCTTCACAGTAGATTTCTTTATCTACTCTTAGCTGAAAATCAAGCGAAAGTTGCACATAAATGCGCAACTTTAAAGGCAAAGTAAAAACGACATGTCGAAACATGTCGTTTTTACTGGCAGGGGCACTAGGACTTGAACCCAGAGCCTACGGTTTTGGAGACCGCCGCTCTACCAATTGAGCTATACCCCTATATATCAAAGGCGAAGGCCTAATTCTTGTTGGTGGGCCTTCAGGGATTCGAACCCGGGACTATCCGGTTATGAGCCGGAGGCTCTAACCAACTGAGCTAAAGGCCCATATGTCACAGGTGCTGTGCCCTATCACAAGGCGTATTGTATCATCTTTCCTGCCATCTGTCAAGCAATTTCTTTACAAAAAACCGGACGGATTTCCCGTCCGGTTTCCTTACTCCTGATTGGCTTTGACCTCGGCAGAGGCGGTGCGGCGCCGTTTGCGGCGTCGACTGACAGGACGCTGTCCTTCAGGATCTGCTTTTTCTGCACGTCGGGCATAAGCCTGTGCTGCTTCAGATGTGGCTTCGTAGGTCAGCCGGCTGACCCGTACCTTTCCATCCTGCTGCTCTGACAGTCGAACACGAATCAAATACTTTCCATGCTCGGCACAGGTGGCCAAATCCATATACCGATGACCCGGTTGGGCAAACCAGCGAGAGCCAAGCATCTGTCTTCCGCAGGTGGGACATTTATTCTCCACACCGGTCATGGCGGACAAAGCAGCATGCTTATCGGCATAATCGTGGAATACCTTACGATCTATGCAGCCGGGCAACTCTGCCCCGTGGAATCCGTTTTCATGACTTTTCAGCGCCTGCTCGTACTCCTGTGCGCCGCGCGCCAAATCCAGTCTGGAACAAATCAAAGCAGTATGATAGGCATCCCCCAATGCATCATGTGCCGGACGACTGGCTTCAATCCCAAAAATCTCCATGGCGGTTTTCAACGCCTTCTGTGAATTGGAACCATCGGTCTGGGCATTGAAAATCATTTGCGCATTATACCATCTGCCAGTCCAGCCATCATCCAGCCCGAACAAACGCAGATTTTCCCGCAGGATACCGATATCGTCGAAACCCCATGTCAGAAATACAATATCCTCACCGCACCAACTGCGAAACTGCTCCATAGCTTCAGGGAAAGGAATTCCTTCCTCTTTCAGTCGGCTTTCTTTAATTCCGGTCAGCTTACTGACACGGCGATTCAATCGGCGGTAGTATTTGGGCCGAATCATCACCTGAAATTCATCAGCTACCGTACCATCTCCAGTCAAGCGTACGGCTCCAATCTGGATGATTTCACCACGAATCTGGACAGGAAGTACCTTCTTTGATGACGGTGAACCAGGCCACGGCTGGTTCCACTCCATATCCAACACAATGTAATCCATGCTTGTATGCTCCGTTCCTATTATCGTATCATATATTGTACCACATCGTGACCCCCGCTGTAAACAGGAAGTTTCCGTCGGTGATAATAAATTGACGCTGGCATTATAAAGTTTTATCGTTTTGGTACTGTTTTTATTGCCAGTCTGTGCTATAATTCTCTCAAATAACAGAAAGGTCGATTGATTATGGACTACAAAAAGATTCTCACCATTCAGGACATCTCCTGCGTGGGACAATGTTCCCTGACGGTGGCGTTGCCTATTCTTTCCGCCTGTGGACTGGAAACCTGCGTGCTGCCCTCGGCAGTGCTGTCCACCCACACCGCCGGTTTCTCCGGCTACACCTTCCGCGACCTAACGGAGGATATGCCCGCCATCAAGGACCACTGGGTCAAGGAGGGAATCCGCTTTGCGGCGATTTACACCGGCTATCTGGGCAGCACAAAGCAAATCGACTATGTGGCTGACATTTTTGATGCCACTGCCGCCGAAAGCTGCATCAAGGTTGTTGACCCTGCCATGGCAGACAATGGCAAGCTCTACCCCGGCTTCGACGAGGCTTTTGTGGAATCCATGAAGGGACTGTGCGCCAAGGCCGACTACATCGTACCGAACATCACCGAAAGCTGCTTTCTGACCGGACTGCCTTATCAAACGGAGTATGATAGCGCTTACATCGATGCCCATCTGGAAAAGCTGGCTGCATTGGGTTGCCGGAATATCATTCTGACCGGCGTTTCCTACCGGAAGGGATTTACCGGAATCGTGGTGGTGGAAAACGGCGCAGTACGCTACTATGAGCATGAGCTGCTGCCCAATAGTTGCCACGGCACCGGCGATATTTACGCATCCTCCTTTGTGGGCTCGTTAGTCCGGGGTAAGGATGCCTACACCGCCGCAAAAATCGCTGCGGATTATACCATGGAATGTATCAAAGCCACCGCAGAAGAGGAAAACCATTGGTACGGCGCTAAGTTCGAGCCGGTCCTGATAAAGCTGATTCAGGCACTCGGAGAATAAGCCAAAAGGCTTGCCCAACGGCAAGCCTTTTTTTCGTTTGCACCTTGCACTTTGCAGTTTTGTACTTCTTCGCATCACCACCCAAGTCCACTTAGAACATGTTCGTCGGTAAATTAGTTTGCTTTATTTCTTCATCGTGGTATAATAAAACAAAGTGAGGTGTTCAAAACAATGTTTGTCTTTGCTCTTGTTCTGTATACCATTACAGTTAGCTTTACTGCCAACAGCTATGCTTTTATTCGGCTGGCACCGCATCTCTTGTTCCTGTTGATACCGGTTTTTCTTTTTGTAAATGTATTCGCGGGTTCCTCAGTATTAAAATCAAAAAGAAAGTCTCTTAGAGTTTGTTGCCATGGCACCGTTCTGCTGGTATCGTTTTATATATCCATCATCGTATCCGGTATCTACCACATGATTCTTGCCATTGCGACCTTGCCAATCCATTACATGTTCTTTGTTCGGAGTCTGGTGTTCTGTGTTTTTGCGAATTTTGTTATCTTTTGGAACGGAATTATATGTGTATATCTGACATCAACACAGTTGGGTATTAGAATCAGAATCATCGGAATCCTTTGCGGAATGATTCCCATAGCCAATTTGGTCGCCCTGTTCTTCATAATTAAAACCACCACTGCTGAGTGTTTATTTGAATCCAATAAAGAACAACTCAATAAACAAAGGCGTGACCAAAAAATATGTTCCACAAAGTATCCCATTCTCTTCGTTCATGGTATCTTTTTCCGTGACACAGAATACTTTAACTATTGGGGAAGAATCCCCAAGGAACTGGAAGCAAACGGCGCTACCGTTTTTTACGGCAATCATCACTCTGCCTCATCCATTGCCGACAGCGCCGCCGAATTAAAAGACCGCATTATTGAAATACTTGCCGAAACAGGCGCAGAGAAGCTCAACATTATCGCACACTCCAAGGGCGGTCTTGACTGCCGTTATGCAATCGCAAAATTGGGCATCGGTGACAAGGTGGCTTCCCTCACCACAATCAACACTCCACACAACGGTTGCCTGTTTGCCGATTATCTGCTGAGTGCAATACCGGATGGTATCAAAAGCAAAGTGGCAAATACTTACAACTCAACACTTAGAAAGTTTGGCGAACCGAATCCGGATTTTCTTGCGGCAGTTAATGATTTGACCGAGGAACACTGCAATCAACTGAACCCAGAGTTACCAACTCCCGATGGAATTCTCTGCCAAAGCGTTGGGTCGATATTATCAAAAGCCACAGGTGGTAAATTCCCTTTGAATTTTTCATACAATTTAGTAAAATATTTCAGCGGTGAAAACGATGGCCTTGTAAGCGAAACTTCCTTTGCCTGGGGCGAAAGTTATACTCTTATAAGACCGGTTGTCAAACGCGGCATATCCCACGGCGATATGATTGATCTGAACCGAGAGAATATATACGGTTTTGATGTAAGAGAATTCTATGTGTGTCTGGTAAACAAGCTAAAACATAGAGGATTATAAAGAACCAAAAGGCTTGCCGTCGGGCAAGCCTTTTTACTCTAAAACAGCGTCCAAATCCAATAAATCAAGCCATACACCACACTCGCCACCGTTCCGTGGGCAATGACAGAGTCTGCGATTGTAAACATCTTTGCACCAACGCCTAAAACAAACCACTCTGCTTGTGTCAACTTCGGGCCCATACACTCGTGTTCTGTTAGCACCAAACTGCTTTATTAGAAAATCGTGTGCCGTATTTGACACACGATTTTTTCATTTCATTTTGTCAATCAACTCTAAAAGCCACTGAGGACTGCTTTCTCCAATTGTCTGCAATTCTCCGTTTTTATACTTTGCAACCGTAACAAAGCCGTTATCATTATCGTAGAACGTGGCCTCGTTGCAATGAGGTAAGATCATCAGCAGATCCTCAAACCGTTTAGCAAAGCGATTCCCCACGGTGTCTGTGTTTATGTTGTGGCCGCCTCTTTTCACCCGATTTTCAATACGAAGCAGACTTTCCTCCACGGTATCAAGGCCGACATAGTAAAGACGGATATAATAGTCTTTTGCAATGGCGCGCTTAACTGTATCCAATGTTTTTCTGCCTGACAGGGTGGTTTCCTGGGTGAAACAAATCTCCTTTTCCAAGCAGTCATCAATCAAGGCAACGGCTTTTTTTCCGCCCTCCAGCAGATCACCTCCGCAGGTAGCAGTAATCTTGTCCACGTCTATAATTTTACCCAAATTGTCAATCTCTGTACGCAAAACGCCTGTCAAACTGCTTTTTCCGCAACCATTGACACCGGCAACGATGGTATAAGTTTTCATAGCACACCAGCCTTAATTCAGTAATGGCTATACTATATCACAAATAGTAATATATTTCAACCGCACGAAAACATTACGAATAATCAAAACAATGTGGTTATCCAACAAATCAAGCCGTAAACCATGCTGGCGGACACGCCGTAGACAATGACAGGGTCTGCGATTGTGAACATCTTGGCATCGACGTTTAATATAACCCCAGCTGCTGTCAATATAGGACACGGTGGTTTACATTAAGTTAGCGGTGTGGTATACTGAAACAAAGTGAGGTGGTATTATGGCGAGGCTTAAAAAGGTATATAAGGATGAAAAACACGAACTATTGAAAAAACGCCATAAAATCCGTACAGCAGTATCTATCACATTAGCAACATTTTGGATTGTAGCCATTTGTATTTGCGGTGGTTTCCAGCACAATGATATTATTGTGGGTTGGGGTGTTATAGCAATAGGTGTTGTAAACACAGCCTATACTATATTCGCGATTCATATCCGCCGTCGCGGTTGGGAAATCATGACCATGTATGATTCTGATGAATTGTATCGCGATAAATATCGCTTTCCTCAAAAACTTGTTGAAGAAGAACGGAAACAAATTGAAATACGCATGTGGATAATAGATATCATCATCGCCGTGTCGGGTGTTTATTTTTTTGTAGCGGGTATTATTAAACTGATTTAAAAGGCCCGCCTTTTGGCGAGCCTTTTTCGGGTCGATATGGACATCGACCCCTACATTTTTTCGTTAATAACTGTGGGGCGGATGCCCACATCCGCCCGTTAAAATAATGTTGTTATCCAATAAATCAGTCCATAAACTACACTCGCACTTACGCCGTAGACAATGACAGGGCCTGCGATGGTGAACATCTTGGCACCGACGCCGAGGATGAAGCCCTCGGTTTTGAATTCGACTGCAGGGGCGGCGATGGAATTTGCAAAGCCGGTGATGGGTACCAGAGTACCGGCACCGGCGTATTTCGCGATATTATCGTACAGGCTCAGTCCGGTCAGCAAGGCGGACAACGCAACCAGCGTCATGGATGTGGCGGTGCCTGCATTGGTTTCGTCCAGTCCCCAACCGGAATAGCGATTCATTAGAAACTGTCCAAGAACGCAAATCAATCCACCAATAACAAAAGCCCCAAGGCAGTCCTTCCAGATAGGTGATGGGGGCGACAGCTTTTTTACCAGCTGGTCATATTCCTTATCCGTCATAACAATCCCTCCTGCCTTTAGGGTGGACGGACAGAGAACGGATTATACCTCCGGCATGGCGGCGATGGTCAAAATACCCAGATTGTCTGCGTATATTTTGTCGAACTGGCTCAGCGGTAAGGGGTTTTCGCCCATCCCCACCTCGATCGTATACCCGGGACGGCGGAAATTTTGTATGAACCAGTCCTTATAGCCGGCAAAGCCTGACTCATAGGGGGTATCCGCCAACTCATAGCCGCTGACCTCTGCGAACCGTTGTCCCAGCGCACGGGCACCGGGAACCTCCTCGCCAAACTGCCAGTAAATGACCTCGCCCTGCGAGTGGTACGCCAGCACCAGAGCCGGATCCACCACCTCGGTATAGCCTGCCAGCGCCCGACTCTCCAGCTGGCTCAAAGGCGCGCGTCCCACATAATCCCGTGGACCGGGGCGGGTATAGCCCTGTGAAAACTTGATTTCCCGTGCCTGAAGCCAGCCTGCCGGATACTGCAAATTCAAATCCACGCCCAGAAGATTCGCTTTCCACCCCTCCGGAAACGGGATTTGCGGATAGAACTCCGACAGAGTACGGGCGGTTTCATACTGCAACTGACCGGGCTGAATGGCACCGGTGACCAAATCCACCCCATCGGGATTCACCAGCGGAACCATATAAATGGTAGCGGCTTCGCTGATGCCGCGGGCATCCATACCCCCGATGACAGTTCCATCCACTATGGCCTGTGCCACATCCTCCCCGAACTTCAAAAGCACCAAAGCCGTAATCCATTCGTTGGCATGGTGGGCGGCGGTATACAGCACCTTGCGCGGTCCGTTTCCGATGACAAGAGTCTGTACAGGACGTCCAAAGGCCGTCTCCGTCAGAGTTTCGGAACGACAAAAAGGATAGGATTCTGTGATTTGAAGTATCATCCGCTGACAGCTTTCAGAACTGATCGGTATATCCGTATTTACGATAGCCAAAGAATCACCTCCGGCTATTCTATGCGACGATAACAACGCCGGTTACACAAACGCGCAAAAAACTGCCCCACCGAAGTGGGGCAGTTTGTTATGCTGTTATGGACAGTAGGGTTCTAAATCAGAACTCCTTCTTCTTGCTGACAACAACTACCAGGCCAGCGGTAGCAGCCAGCAGAGCAACGGACACAGCAGCCAGGCTCACGTCGCCCAGAATGGCTTCGCCAGCGATGACGGTGACATCCTGAATGGAGGGATCGAACTCAACGGTAACGTCGCAGGTCTCGGTAATCTCGAAATCGAAGTTGCCGTTCTCGCCGTTGCCACCCCAGCTATTGTTCCAGGTGCCGTCGGTGACCTTCAGGGAGTACTTGCCGGGAGCAACATCCTTGTAGGTAATGGTGTACTTGCCATCGACCAGAGTCATCTTGTTAGCAGCAGCAGCGGGATCCCACTCAACGCCACACAGAGCAGCGGAACCGGCAACGTAGTAATCGCCAGCGGGAGCGGGAGTGACGGGGGTGTCATCCACGGGAGGAACGACAACATCATTGCCGGGCTCCTCGTAGGAAACGCTGGCGGCGTACTTGCCGTCTGCACCGGCTTCGCCAACAACAATCCACACATCCTTACCAGCATCGATGGTCAGGTCGGTGGTCTGGCCGTTAGCACTGTTGATGATAACAGTGGTGTGGGTGCCGGGCATGGTGATTTCATACCAGTCACCGTTCTTGGTCATGGTAGCACCGGGCCATGCACCGAAATCCTCGGGCTCCCAAGTGTATGCGCCAACATTCTCCCAGTCAGCGGGAACTTTAGCACGAATGATAACATTATCAGCCGCAAAAGCGGTGACGGACAGGACACTGACACACAGCATCAGAGCCAAAACAATAGCGAACATTTTTTTCATAGTGTATTCCTCCTGTTATTTTTTCGCTAGTAAAAATATACCACCGCTTGCATGTAAAGTCAATCACAGACCAAAATCTGCATCTTGCTTTCTACGTTTTAGCCAGTTTTTTAATTCATATTTTGTTTATTATAACAAAGCATATTCTATCATCTCAACACTTTATCAAAGCTGAAATAACGCAGTGTATTATAGTAGCTGATATTCTCCACCAGACGCCCCAATGCTGTCATATCGGCAGGGTATTCCCCGTCCTCTGCCAGCTGTCCAAACAGGTTGCACAGAATACGACGGAAATACTCATGACGGGTATAGCTAAGGAAACTGCGGGAGTCGGTTAACATTCCATTGAACGTTCCCATAGCACCAAGACTCATCAGACTGCGCATCTGAGCCTCCATGCCGGTTTTGTGATCGTTGAACCACCAAGCCGAACCTTGCTGGATTTTACCGGGAATAGAACTGTCGGACTGGAAGCAGCCAATCAGTGTTCCCACTACTCCATTATCCGATGGATTCAGAGAATACAGAATCGTTTTGGTCAACGCACCGTTCATTTCAAGGGCGCTGAGCAATCGGGACAAACCTGCCGCATTGGAAACATCGTTGATGGCATCAAAACCCGTATCAGGACCCAGTTTTTCGTACATCTTACGGGAATTGTCGCGAATACAGCCAAAATGAAGCTGGTTTACCCAGTTATACTTCTGATAGGACTTTCCAACGGACAACAGCAAAGCAGTATGGTAGGCAAGCTGCTCCTCCCATGTGATGCCCTCCCCAGCCTTCGCACGGCGGAAGATTTCATCGAGCTGTCCCTCAGATGCTTCCACATAGAAGGCATGGTCCAGTCCATGATCCGCAGTCCGGCAGCCGTGTGCATCGAAATAGGCCACCCGCTCCGCCAAAGCACGGCACATATCTTCCACAGTATTAATGGGATAGCCAACTACTCCCTCCAGCCGGGCAACATACCGGGGAAAATCGGGCTTGTCCGCACGCATGGCCTTATCCGGACGGAATGCCGGCAGTACCACAGCAGGCATGGTGGAATCCTGCGCCATCAGCTCATGATACTTCAAATCATCCGCCGGGTCATCAGTGGTGCATAGAAGCTTGACGTTGGATTTTTTGATGATGCCACGAGCGGACATATCGGAGTGCGCCAGAACCGCATTGCATTTTCTGTAAATCTCCATGGCGTTGTCGCCGCAAAGCGGCTCGTATACATCAAAATACCGCTGCAATTCCAAATGAGTCCAATGATAGAGAGGGTTACCAATCAGGTTGGGGATAGTTTCCGCCCACTTCTGGAATTTTTCTTCCAATGTGGCATCACCGGTAATATACCTCTCCTCTACGCCGCAGGAACGCATAGCACGCCATTTATAATGGTCGCCGCCCAGCCAGACCTGCGTGATGGATTCGTAACGCCGATCCTCCCAGATGTCCTTCGGGTCGATGTGGCAATGATAATCGATAATTGGCATCTGTGCCGCATAATCGTGGTACAGTCTTTTCGCTGTTTCTGTCTTGAGCAGGAAGTCTTTATCCATAAAAGGTGTCATTTTGGTGCCTCCATTCATAATAGTTCTATTTTAGAATAACAATCCAGCCGTCGATTGTCAAGGTGAAAATGCCTATTTTATACAGTTTTAGTGTGTAAGCAGCATTCTTTCCTGTTGATATTAACCAAATTTACATTGACAAACGCCCTATTGCCGAGTATGATATAGGTGTATTAATATGAACAAGGAGCTGCGATATCATGAATGATTTACAAAAGAAAATCAGCGGAATTGGTGTCGTGCCGGTCATCAAGCTGACCAATCCTCTGAAGGATGCGGCACCCCTGTCCGACGCACTTTGCGCCGGCGGTGTTCCCATTGCGGAAATCACCTTCCGCGCTGCCGGTGCGGACGACGCCATGCGCATCATGCTGGAGCGCCATCCCGATATGCTGGTGGGTGCCGGCACTGTTCTGACCACGGAGCAGGTGGACAAGACCATCGCCGCCGGCGGTAAATTTGTTGTCACGCCGGGTCTGGATATTGAAATCGTCAAATACTGTCAGGAGAAAGGCATCACCTGCTTCCCCGGCTGCACCACTCCCACCGACTACCATGCCGCCTACAAGCTGGGTCTGGAGGTTCTGAAGTTCTTCCCTGCCGAGCAGTCCGGCGGTCTGGCAAAAATTAAAGCCATAGCTGCGCCCTTTGCCATGTTCAAGGTCATGCCCACCGGCGGCATCAGCCTGAAAAATCTGGCAGAATATGCTGCCTGTCCTGTGATTTGCGCCTGCGGTGGCAGTTATATGTGTCCGGATAAGCTGATTACCGAGGGCAAATGGGATGAAATCACCGAGCTGTGCCGGAAGTCTGTTGAAATCGTCAAGGAGGCTAGAGCATAATGGCAAAAATTATCACCTTCGGCGAACTGATGCTTCGCCTGCAGCCCTATAACTATGAGCGGTTCGTTCAATGCGACCACGTGGAATTTACTTTCGGTGGCGGCGAAGCCAATGTAGCCGTGTCGCTGGCGAATTACGGCATGGATGCCGCCTTTGTATCCAAGCTCCCTGCCCATGCCATTGGTCAGGCGGCTGTCAATTCTCTGCGGCGTTACGGTGTGGATACCTCCAAAATCGTTCGGGGCGGCGACCGTGTTGGCATCTACTTCAACGAAAAGGGCGCCTCTCAACGTGGCTCTGTCTGCATTTATGACCGCGCCCATTCCGCTATTCAGCTGGCAAATCCCGCGGATTTTGACTGGGATGCCATCTTCGAAGGCGCCGAGTGGTTCCACTTCACCGGCATTACACCGGCTCTCGGACCCAATCTGGTGGAAATCTGCCGTCAGGCCTGTCAGGCCGCCAAGGCGCGGGGCATCAAAATCTCTTGCGATTTGAATTACCGCGGCAAGTTGTGGACACGTCAGCAAGCCAGAGAAGCCATGACCGATTTGGCTCAGTACATCGATGTGTGCATCTCCAACGAGGAGGATGCCAAGGACGTATTTGGTATTGAAGCTGAGAACACAGACATCTATGGCGGCTCTCTGAACCATGAGGGTTACAAGAGTGTTGCCAAACAGCTGGCCGACCGGTTCGGTTTTGAAATGGTAGCCATCACTCTGCGGGAAAGCCACTCCGCTTTCGACAACGGTGGGAGCGCCATGCTCTATAATGTGGCAAAGAACGAATACTGCTTCTCTAAAAAGTACGATTTGCACATCATTGATCGCGTTGGCGGTGGTGATTCCTTCGGTGGCGGTCTGATTTACTCTCTGCTCACCGGTAAGGATACCCAGGCGGCGGTTGAGTTTGCCGTAGCGGCATCGGCGCTGAAGCACTCCATCGAAGGTGACTACAACATGGTCACCGTGGCAGAGGTGGAAAAGCTGGCCGGTGGCGACGGCTCCGGTCGAATCCAGCGGTAATATGTGTAACGCCCGGGGTGACCCCGGGCGTTTCGTATTCCACAGATATTGTAAAGGATTGCTTAGCGGAGTAACCACCGCACCGCTAAACGATAATCTACACCGGTAAGTAGCGCAAGAATAAAGGGCGTGCGATTGCACGCCCTTTTGCTTATTCCGTTCGCAGCGCCACGACGGGATCCTTCTTTGCGGCACTTCTGGCAGGAATCAATCCTGCGATGAAGGTCAGACCGGCGGAAATGATAACCAATGCAATTGCTGCAGGTACAGGCAACACCGCAGTGGCATCCAGCTCCAGCACATTCTGAACCAGGAAGTTGGTAGGAATCAGCAACAGCAACGTTACGCCCACGCCCACCAGTCCGGCTGCTAAGCCCTCTATGACCGTTTCTGCCATGAACACACGGCTGACATCCTTCTTGGATGCGCCCACCGCACGGAGGATACCAATTTCCTTGGTCCGCTCCAGTACGGAAATATTGGTGATGATTCCAATCATAATGGAGGATACCACCAGAGAAATTGCCACGAAGGAAATCAGAATATAGCTGACGGCATTGATAATGACCGTGATAGAGGACATCATCATACCGACATAGTCGGTATAGGTGATTCGCTCGCCCTCGGACTTTCCGGAATTGTAATCCTCAATGATTTCGGAAATCTTATCCTTGGATTCGAAATCCTTGGGAAAAATCTCAATCAGTGCGGGTTTTTCCAAGTCCGATACGCCCAGAATGGTCAGATTCTGCTGATAAGTGGACTTGGAAGTGGCGCTGAGGAACTGCTGAGAGATGGTGAGCGCAATCTGCTCCTCAGACATACCGGCACCCTCCATCTGCGCCATCGCTCCGGCAATTGCAAACTGGACCTCCTCAGGTAAAGAGGGCAGCATAGTGACAATCTCATCCATGGTGTAAACGGTGGTGACCGTCTCCTCAGTCGCGAAGGGCAGGCCGGTGAGAATGTCAGTATCGGGGTTCTCTTTCTGCGCCTTGACCACAGCAGAATTATTGACCGCATCGATCATATGCAGCATCAGACCGCTCTGGTAACCGATACCGCCGTAGGCAACCGCTGAACCAACATCAGGATTGGGCTTCAGGATGCCCACTACCTTGACTTCGTCGGCATTCTGGAGCTTGGAGGTCATATATACTTCATCCTTGGACATATCCACCCAGACACCATTCTGCTCCTGATAATAGTCGCTGGTGGGTACCAGCTTGAATACCAGTCCCAGCAATTCGCTGTAAGCATATTCATGGATAGTCGTATCCACAACGGCATCCTTGCCCGCAATTTTATCCTGAAGTACCTTCTGCAGTTCCGAAATGTCCAGCAATCCCAGAGAATACAGTGTAAAGTCGGTGATTTGATTGTACTCATCCACAATCAACACCACTTCATTCCATGCGGCAGGCAGCCGTCCCTCCAGAATCTGATACTGTTCATTGAGCAGCTTGTCATCATCCGGAATCCGGCCCCAGGCGTTCATCTGAACACTCATCATAGAGTTGGAGTTATCCATGCCCAAAGAGGCAAATACACTGCTGGGATTAACCTGATAGACGCCTGTGGAAGTGTCCGCCTTATATACATTCAGAGGCGTGGAGTAGCTGTAACGAATGTCGCTGCACAGATTCTTGATATCCGTTTTACCGGACTCGATGAAATCCATGAATGCGCCCAAATCGTTGGAAGTAGAGCCGGTGAACATTGCATCCATCATGTTGGTCATGACATTTGCAGAGTAAATGTGTCCCGGCTTGGGGTTGGTGACCTGCTCCTGTGCCTGCATGGCGGACATCATCGCCCCCATATCCATGGTCTGAGCCTCAAGGGTCACAGGGTAGCTGGACAAGGTATTACGCTCCACACCATCGATATAATTGTTGATACCGGTGGAAATACTGAGTATCAACGCAATACCGATGATACCAATGGATCCGGCAAAGGCCGTCATGATGGCTCTGCCCTTCTTGGTCATCAGGTTGCTCAGGGACAGGGAGAAAGCAGTAAGAGCGGACATGGACGCCCGCTTTTCCTTTTTGGAAGGCGCGGCACCGGTAACATCATTCTCATAAGGATTGGAATCCGAAATGATATTGCCATCCAGCAGGCGAACCGTACGGGTGGCATAGGTTTCTGCCAGTTCCGGATTGTGGGTGACCATGATGACCAGCCGATCCTGAGAAATCTCCTTCAGAATCTCCATAACCTGCACAGAGGTTTCTGAGTCCAGCGCACCGGTAGGCTCGTCTGCCAGAAGAATATCGGGATTGTTGACCAGCGCACGGGCGATTGCCACGCGCTGCATCTGTCCGCCAGACATCTGGTTGGGCTTTTTATGCAGCTGGTCACCCAGTCCCACCCGCTCCAGCGCCTCAATGGCACGGCGGCGGCGCTCCGATTTCTTGATGCCCGACAGAGTCAGCGCCAACTCAACGTTAGCCAAAACACTCTGATGCGGAATCAGATTGTAGCTCTGGAACACAAAGCCCACGGAGTGGTTGCGGTAGGTGTCCCAGTCACGGCTCTTGAAATGCTTGGTGGATTTCCCCTGAATAATCAGGTCGCCGGAGGTGTATTGATCCAAACCGCCGATGATATTCAGCAGAGTGGTCTTGCCACAGCCGGACTGACCCAGAATGGCAACGAACTCCGAAGAACGGAATTCAATGCTAATTCCTTTCAGGGCATGGACGGTATTGGCGGCCACGTCGTAATCCTTGACAATGTCGGTTAGCTTGAGCATATAACGCGCTCCTTTATATGGGATTGATTAATTGTATCAAATGAATATGAACGGAGTATGAATATGGGAAATTATTCTACAAACATAAATCGGGGACCCTGATAGTCCTCACGAAGCACCTCTTCTGTCCACATGGCTGCCGGACGGACCCACAGTCCGCCATCGCCGTACAGCGCCCGATAGACCACCATAGGCTCCAATGTCTCCGAATGGTTGGCGACGCCAATCAGTTCGTATTCCCCACCCTTGAAATGGCGGTACTTTCCCAGCTTTAAATCCATGATGAACCTCCTGTTGGAAATAACATATGGATTATACCCAACTTTCCAATAAAATGCAATGATAGAATCCATTGGCTTTGAAAAAATTGCGCAGCATTTCCTCTTGTGTCAGATCTGGTTTCGTGGTATAATATATGGAACGATTTTGTGAGGTGGCGTAAATGAACGATACCATCCGGATTCAAGGCGCAAGAGAAAACAATCTAAAAAACATCGATTTGACCATTCCCAGAGATAAGCTGGTGGTCTTTACCGGTCTGTCCGGCTCCGGTAAGTCCAGTCTGGCTTTTGACACAATTTATGCAGAGGGTCAGCGGCGGTATGTGGAAAGTCTCAGCTCCTACGCCCGTCAGTTCCTCGGACAGATGGACAAGCCGGATGTGGATGCCATCGACGGACTCTCCCCTGCCATCTCCATCGACCAGAAAACCACCTCAAAAAACCCTCGCTCCACCGTTGGCACGGTAACGGAGATCTACGACTATCTGCGTCTGCTGTGGGCACGGGTGGGCATCCCGCACTGTCCCAGATGTGGCAGGGAAATCAGCCGCCAGACCATCGACCAGATTGTAGACCGAATCGAATCCCTGGGTCAGGGTACAAAATTCATTGTCCTGTCCCCTGTTGTTCGCGGCAAAAAAGGTGAGCATCAGAAGGTATTTGAGGATGCACGAAAGGGCGGCTTTGCCCGTGTGCGGGTGGACGGAATCCTCTATGACTTGAACGAGGATATCAAGTGCGAGAAGAACAAAAAACACTCCATCGAGCTGGTGGTGGACCGTCTTGTTATCAAAGAAGGACAGCGCCGCCGCCTGACGGATTCCATCGAAACCGCATGCTCCCATTCCGGCGGTTTGGTCATCATTGAGCTGCCTGCCACCGGCGAGGAGCTGAGCTTCTCCCAGAACTACGCCTGCGAGGACTGCGGCATCAGCCTGACTGAGCTGGAGCCACGAATGTTTTCCTTCAACAATCCCTCCGGCGCCTGCCCCGACTGCACCGGTCTGGGTTTCCAATTGGTTGCAGACCCGGATCTGGTAATTCCCGACAAGAATAAATCCATCTTCGACGGCGCCATCCAGCTCTCCGGCTGGAACAGCGCGCGGACGGATTCCATCTTCCGGATGTACTTCGAAGCGCTGGCGCAAAAGTATCATTTTTCTCTGACCGTTCCCGTAAAAGAGCTGTCCGGCGAGGCCATGGATGTGATTCTCAACGGCACCAGAGGCGAAAAGCTGCGGATGACCTACAACCGCGGCAATGGCATGGGTGTGCTGGAGCAGCCCTTTGAAGGTATTCTGAACAACATCAGCCGCCGCTTCAAGGAAACCCAGTCCGATTCCGCGCGGAAGGAGTTGGAGGAATGTATGTCCACCGCCCCCTGCCCCCGCTGTCACGGAGACAGATTGTCGGAAATTGCCCGTGCAGTAACCGTCGGCGGCATCGGCATCATGGACTTCTGCCGCATGAGTGTCCGTGAAGCCCTCGCTTTTCTGGATGGTCTGCATCTGGAAGGAAATATGGCACTGGTGGCGGAGCAGATTCTGCGTGAAATTCGCTCCCGTCTGCAATTCCTGAAGGATGTGGGTCTGCAATATCTGACTCTGTCCAGGGCCTCCGGCACCCTATCCGGCGGCGAAAGCCAGCGCATCCGGTTGGCGACGCAGATTGGTTCCTCCTTGATGGGCGTGCTGTATATTCTGGACGAGCCTTCCATCGGCTTGCATCAGCGGGATAACGACAAGCTGCTGGGTACTCTGCGGAGTCTGCGGGATTTGGGCAACACTCTGATTGTGGTAGAGCACGACGAGGATACCATGCGCGCTGCGGATTTCATTGTGGATGTGGGTCCCGGAGCCGGCAGCCGTGGTGGCGAAATCGTCGCCACCGGCACATTGGAGCAAATCATTGCCGAGCCCCGCTCTGTTACCGGCCAATATCTGTCCGGTGTAAAGAAAATCCCTGTCCCCTCCGCAAGACGGACCGGAAACGGAAAATTCCTCACAGTTTGCGGCGCGGCAGAAAACAATTTGAAAGACATCGACGTATCCATCCCTCTGGGTACTCTGACCTGCGTCACCGGCGTATCCGGCTCCGGAAAGTCCAGTCTGGTGGGCGAGGTGCTGAACAAAACGCTGCTGGGCAAACTCAACCACGCACGGACACGCCCAGGTCGCTGCCGCTGCGTGGAGGGCATGGAGCATCTGGACAAGGTCATCGATATCGACCAGAGTCCCATTGGACGGACCCCCCGCTCCAATCCTGCCACCTACACCGGTCTTTTTAACGACATTCGGGATTTGTTCGCATCCACCAACGATGCAAAAATCCGTGGCTACGGACCGGGACGGTTCAGCTTTAACGTCAAGGGTGGTCGCTGCGAGGCCTGCTCCGGTGACGGTCTTGTAAAAATCGAGATGCACTTCCTTGCGGATGTCTACGTCCCCTGCGAGGTCTGCCGTGGTGCCCGCTACAATCGGGAGACGCTGGAAGTCCTCTACAAAGGCAAAAACATCTCGCAGGTTCTGGATATGACCGCCGAGGAAGCCTTGGAATTTTTCGAAAATCTGCCGAAAATCCGGCGAAAGGTTCAAACTCTGGTGGAAGTGGGTCTTGGCTATGTGAAGCTGGGTCAGTCCAGCACCACACTCTCCGGTGGCGAAGCACAGCGGGTGAAGCTGGCAACCGAGCTGGCACGGGTGTCCACAGGACGCACGATTTATGTTCTGGATGAACCCACCACAGGTCTCCACGCCGCCGATGTGCACAAGCTGATTGAGGTACTGCAGCAGCTGGTGGATGCCGGCAATACGGTACTGGTCATCGAGCATAATCTGGACGTCATCAAAACCGCCGACCACATCATCGATCTTGGTCCCGAGGGCGGCAGCGACGGTGGCTATGTGGTGGCATCCGGTACGCCAGAACAGGTGGCCGCCACCGAAGGCAGCTACACCGGCGCATATCTGAAAAACTACCTGTAAAAAACGTGCCGCAAATGCGGCACGTTTCGGTGGCACTATATTTCCGTGGTATAGATTTCCGGCGGCAGGAAGGCGGACAGCTCTATCAGTCCGTGATCCCGCTCTCCGCCGTAGTCCAATCCCTTCACCTGAGAGCGAAAAACAGCCTCGTTATGGTTCCGTATCGACATGGTTACGGTTACCCGGGTACCAATATCATCCGGATGGTCAATCAGTACCGCACCGCCGTGTTCCACTGCCATGGAGCGGATCATGGTCATACCCAGACCCAGTCCCTCCTGTCCGCTGTCCAGTCCCGGCTGGCGCAGATAACGGGTGAAAAGATTGCCGGCAATTTCCTGCGGTATTCCAGCTCCGTAGTCACGCACACTAAGGCGCAGCCGCCTATTCACACAGGTCAGCTTTACCTCGATGGTGCCGCCCTTGGGGGTCACCTTCATGGCGTTGGAAATCATATTATAAAGCGCCCGCTCCAGCTTTTCCTTATTCAGCATGGTCAGGATTTGCTCCTGCGGGCAGCTGTAAGTCAATTGATAACCGCTCTGCTCCGTCAGAACACTGATGCGCTGGAGCATCTCCTCCACCACAGCGCAGATATCCTCACAGGTTTGGCGGTCGGAAATTTGGGTGGTATAGCGCATCGCGTCGGACATATTCTGCACCAGCCGCTGCATCTGAAACAGCCGCCGCTGCAGTTGTCCCCGACTGCCGGTTTCCATGGATTCCCCATCACGATTCAGGATGAGCATAATCTCTGTCAAAGGCTCACGGAATTGCAGAGCCGCCAACGCCATAGTCTGCAGCTCGCTCTGGTCCCGCGTGCTAACAAAAATGTCCATGCCGTCCATGCGGGTAACACCGGCACCCAACAGTATCCCAGGCAATTTCAGCTGCACATACAGAGAGCTGCCCTGAAAGTCCAGATAATCCTGCAAGGCATCGCCCAACAGCTCCGCCACCGGCAGTCCCGGCTCCAGATACAGCTGTCCGGCAGCATGGTTGCAGCAGAGGATGATGCCATCCCGGACGCAGAACACCGGCTGGGGCATCAGCTCCAATATTCTGTTGATATCTTTATAATCTTCCATGACAAACCTCCTTGCGGTATATCATGCGCAGAATCCGGTTAGGTATTTTTCGTGGTATTTCGCCCTTTCATTCTAACCGCAAAACCCCAAAATAGCAAGGGAATCTTCACAGAGGTAAAAATTATGTCGAACACATCCATCCACGGCGGTCACAGAGACCGCTTGAAAGCCAGATTCCGCGCTGAGGGGCTGGATAATTTCACAGAGTATCAGGTTCTGGAGCTGCTACTGTTTTACACCATCCCCAGACAGGACACCAACGAGCTGGCACACCGGCTGATTGAGCAGTTCGGCAGCCTGCCACAGGTTCTGGAAACCAGTCCCGAAGAACTGAAGAAGGTCAAGGGCATCGGCGAAAACGCCGCCCTGTTTCTGAATATGATTCCGGCAGTCACCCGTTACTACAACATAGAACGGACCAAGCAGACCGACAAGCCCCTGAACACCATCGACGATTGCGGTGACTACCTCCAGCAACGGTTCAAGGGGCAGAGTAACGAAACGGTATACTTGCTCTGTCTGGATGCCAAGTGCAAGCCCCTTTGCTGCCCCAAAATTGGAGAAGGCAGTGTCAATTCCGCCAGTGTTCCCATTCGCCGTCTGGTGGAGGTGGCGCTGGCTGCCAATGCAACCTCCGTTGTCCTCGCCCACAACCATCCCAGCGGACTGGCCTTGCCCTCCCATGAGGATGTGATGACCACCCGCCGTGTGGCGGCGGCTCTGGATGCGGTGGAGGTTCGTCTGGCAGACCACATTGTGGTGGCGGACGATGATTTCACTTCTATGCTGCAATCCGGCTACTACCGCCCCGGCGAATGCGCGCTGCAATACTAGGAGGTGCCTATGGACTTCAAGCTGGTATCTGAATATAAACCCTCCGGCGATCAGCCTGCCGCCATCGAGGCGCTGATCAACGGCGTAAACTGGGGTCTGCGGGAGCAGACACTGCTGGGTGTCACCGGTTCCGGCAAAACCTTCACCATGGCATCGGTGATTGAAAAGCTGAACCGCCCCACTCTGGTTCTGGCACACACCAAAACCCTCGCCGCCCAGCTTTGCTCAGAATTCCGGGAGTTTTTCCCCGAAAATGCGGTGGAGTATTTTATTTCCTACTACGACTACTACCAGCCGGAGGCTTATATTGCCCACACCGATACCTACATTGAGAAGGATGCCTCCGTCAACGAGGAAATCGACCGGCTCCGTCACAGCGCAACCTCCGCCCTCTTTGAGCGGCGGGATGTAATCGTGGTTTCCTCGGTGAGTTGTCTGTACGGTCTGGGTGACCCCATCGACTACAAAAGCATGGTCATCTCCCTTCGGGTCGGGCAGGAAAAACCTCTGGATGACATTCTACGCAAGCTCACCGAAATTCGTTACGAGCGCAATGATTTGGATTTCTCCCGTAATAAGTTCCGTGTTCGGGGCGATACGTTGGAAATCTATCCCGCCTACTGGTCGGGTCGTGCCATTCGGGTGGAGTTTTTCGGAGATGAGGTCGACCGGATTTCCGAGATTAATGCCGTATCCGGCATGGTGGAACGGTATATCGACCATGTGGCTATCTACCCCGCCAGCCATTATGTTGCATCCCGTGAAAAGCTTCAGCGGGCCATGCTGGAGATTCAGCGGGAGTGCGACGAGCAGGTGGCATGGTTCCGCGCCCGAGACAAGCTGATTGAAGCCCAGCGCATTGCGCAGCGGACTGCCTACGATTTGGAGATGCTGACAGAAATCGGCTTCTGCAACGGCATCGAGAATTACTCTCGTGTCATTCAGGGACGCGCACCGGGTACGCCGCCCACCACCCTGCTGGATTATTTCCCTGAGGACTTTCTGCTGTTTGTAGACGAAAGCCATGTGACCCTGCCCCAGTGCCGCGCCATGTACGCCGGCGACCGGAGCCGGAAGGATGCGCTGGTTAACTACGGTTTCCGGCTGCCCTCCGCCTACGACAACCGTCCCCTGAACTTCACGGAATTTGACAGCAAGCTCAATCAGATTATCTATGTTTCCGCCACGCCTGCCGAGTACGAGCAGACCCGTTCCGATCAAACTGTGGAGCAGGTGATTCGCCCCACCGGACTGCTGGATCCCATCGTGGAGGTTCGTCCCATTGACGGGCAGATTGACGACCTGATTGGGGAAATCAACGCCCGAACCGCTAAAAATGAACGTGTTCTGGTGACCACACTGACCAAGAAAATGGCAGAGGATTTGACGGTCTATCTGCAAAAAGCCGGCATCAAGGTCCGCTATATGCACTCCGACATCGGTGCCATGGAACGTATGGAAATTATCCGTGATTTGCGAATGGCGAAGTTTGATGTGCTGATTGGCATTAACCTGCTCCGTGAGGGTCTGGACCTGCCGGAGGTCAGTCTGGTGGCCATACTGGATGCGGATAAGGAGGGATTCCTCCGCTCTGAAACCAGTCTGATTCAGACCATCGGACGCGCCGCAAGAAATGCCGATGGTCGGGTTATCATGTACGCCGACAATATGACCGCCGCCATGCGTGCAGCCATCGACGAAACCGAGCGCCGCCGTGGCATTCAGGATGCTTATAATCAGGCCAATGGCATCGTGCCGAAAACCGTCATAAAGTCCGTCCGGGATCTGATAGAAATATCCTCCCCTACCGCCGAGCGCAAGGGCCGTACCGGCGTGAAGATGACCAAGGCGGAGAAAGAAAAGGAAATCGCCCGTCTGGAAAAGCAAATGAAGGAAGCCGCACGGATGATGGAATACGAATATGCCGCCGTCCTGCGCGACCAGATTATCGAGCTGCGGGGCAACGGCTTATAAAGAAACCCCGTGTGGAGGATGCCATCCTTCACACGGGGTTATAATATCAACGTTTGTTTAACACACGGATTGTCGTACCTGCTAGGCCTTATAATACCCCCTTAGCGCCAAGGAATAATCCGGGAAGCAAAATTTCACAAACCGGGGATACGGAACAAAACGCTCACGATTGAGGGCCACAATCAACATCATTAGAAACAGCACAAAAAACGGCACAAAGATGATGCCGCAGACTATGAACGGGAATGCCATTAAATAGTGATTTCCTTGGTTTGTGTGTTCGTAGGAGCGGTACACTGTGCCATCCAATGATTCCAGCTGAATCACCCTATAATAGGCATCCCTTTCTTCAGGTTCGCGGTACAGGGCGTATGCCACTAGTTTCTCACCCGCCTCGCACCGGCGGACTAGTTCCTCCGGTGAATTGGAATATTGGAAAAACCGGCTCACCTCGAATTCTTCCTCAAACTCCTCGCAGGATATGTAGAGATAGTCGAATATTCCTTCGTTCTCATATTCTACATTGGTCACAGTAATTTCGTAGCGCTGGCCATGGTTGTCCTGCGTGTAGTCTGAGTATGAGCAATGGAAATATATCAGCATTCCTATAATAAAGGGTAAAGTGAGCAACGGAAAAAACATCCGAAAACAAAAATACCCCGGCAGACTCATAATGTTGTCTTCATTATAGCGATAAATCGTCTTTTTCGGCTTCGACGTTGTCTGCCGGATACGTACAGACAGCAAATCAGAAAACCACTCATCACCATACATTCTGCAAAAGGGTAGGAGGTATTTGTTTTTAAATGCCTTGTCCCACTTTTCCACATCGCAGAATAAGTACGGCACACGATGGATAGCGTCAGCAAAACGCGAGATTTTCAGGGCATCTTCCTGCTCCCGAAGCTCGTCCAGAGCGCCAAAACAGGAAAACAGGAAATCCCTTTCCTCATCATCCGCTCTTCGGTCAATGTACTGGCACACATCCTCGATATATTGGAACGCTGAGGACAGCTTCATCTCAGAATATCGCACACCCTCAGCTTTGGCCTTGTAGCCATCTCGAATGGTTACAAGGGCCTCTGACAGCCGTTTCGCTTTTTTGTGATTCATATTCTGTTAGCCCTCCGGCTTATTCTCCTTGAACCAGTGGTAACCGGCGTAGGCGTCATCCTCGGTATCCGCCAGAATCACTACATAATACTCATACGCCTCGGTGTCATATATCAGCACCGCCAGATATCGGGAATCATCCTCCCGCATATAGTAGGTGAAGGCGTATCGAACCGGATGCTCCACCCATTTGCTCATACCCTGTTCGTCCCGCTCGTTGTGACGGCAGGTCTTGTGATCAAAGATGGACCAGATGCCGCCGTCCCACTTCTGCACCGCAGGTTTGCCCTCGATGTAGCCGCCCTCCGTGACCTCATAGCCCATTACCATCAGTTCTCCGGCAAAGGAAGCATCCTCCGTCTCCTCGCCATCGAGGACCATAGCCGACTGGCTCAGAATCTGTCCCTCGTCATCAAACACATAACACAAACCGCTGAAATGTGCATACGCCCTACCATCCACAGCATGGAAACCCGGGGATGCCTTCAGGGCGTTCTTTTGCTCCTGTATCTGCTTATCCTTGCGGTAAACGTTCCACAAAATGACGAACGCCACCGTTACAATCACCGCTATTACCGCAATGATGATTCTTTTCTTTGCCATAGCGCACCTGCCTGTCTGATTGATGGCTCTACTATATCACATCGTTACCAAAAAGAAAATACCGAATTTGGAAACTTTCCGTAACTGATGGACATTTATGGGCATTTCGTATCAAACTATGACATTTTCCCCCTGTTTTTTCGGCGGTATAACATCCGAATCAGTATTGCATTTTTAAGGTGTTCAATGCTATAATATGGATGAAATAGCCTGAAGCGGTATGCACGGGCAGAAATAGAATGAAGTGAGGTATTCTTCAATGATTGGTTACGCAGATAATATCAAAATCTTCTGTGGTAATTCTAACCCCGAGTTCGCACAGACCATTTGCAAAGAACTGGGTCTGACCATGGGTCAGGGCGTTGTTCGCACCTTCGCTGACGGCGAGGCCTCCGTCACTCTGGAGGAAACTGTCCGTGGCGCTGATGTGTTCCTGATTCAGTCCACCTGCAAGCCCGTCAACGACAATCTGATGGAGCTGCTGGTCATGATTGATGCCTGCCGCCGTGCATCTGCCGGCCGTATCACCGCCGTTATTCCCTACTTCGGCTACGCCCGTCAGGACCGTAAGGCCAAGAGCCGCGATCCCATCTCCGCCAAGCTGGTGGCAAATATGCTCACCGTGGCAGGTGCCGACCGTATCCTGACCATGGACCTGCACGCCAACCAGATTCAGGGCTTCTTCGACATTCCTCTGGATCATCTGCTGGGCGCTCCCTCCTTCGTGGATTACTACCTGAACAAGTTCCCTGAGGACCAGTTCAACCACGACGAGTTCGTAGTGGTCTCCCCCGACGTTGGCTCCGTTGCCCGTGCCCGTAACTTCGCTCAGAAAGTCCATATGGGTCTTGCCATTGTGGACAAGCGCCGTCAGAAGGCCAACGAGTGTGAAGTCATGAACGTCATCGGCGATGTCAAGGGCAAGACCTGCATCCTGTACGACGACATGGTAGATACCGCCGGCTCTCTGTGCAACGCAGCCAAGGCTCTGGTCGAGGTTGGCGGTGCCAAGGAGGTCTACGCCTGCGCCACCCACGGCGTCCTGTCCGGCCCCGCTTACGACCGCATCGAAAGCAGCGTCATCAAGGAGATTCTGTTCCTGAACACCATTCCTCAGCTGGGCAACACCCCCAGCGGCAAGATTAAGTTCCTGGATGTGGCTCCCGTGTTCGCTCGTGCCATCGAGCACATCCACGGCGCTACCTCCATCGCTGACCTATTCTAAGCGGTGTTCGGTAAAAAGAGTGAAAGCTGGCTGATTGTCGGACTGGGGAACCCCGGTCGGGAATACGAGAAAACACGGCACAATGCCGGCTTTCGGGCAATCGATGTGCTGGCTCAAAAGCTGGGCTGTAAAATTGACCGGCTTAAGTTTCAGGGGCTGTACTGCCAGACCAATTGCGACGGCAAAAAGCTGTATCTTCTGAAGCCCCAGACCTACATGAACCTGTCCGGTCGGTCGGTGCTGCAGCTTTCCGCTTATTTCAATATTCCGCCGAAGAATATCATCGTTCTGTTTGATGATATTTCTCTGCCCCCCGGTCGTCTGCGGATTCGGGGTGACGGCTCTGCCGGCGGTCACAACGGCATCAAGTCCATCATCGCCGAACTGGGTACACAGGATTTTCCCCGTGTCAAGATTGGTGTAGGTGGCAAAGCCCATCCAGATCAGGATCTGGCAGACCATGTGCTGTCCGCCTTCTCCACCAAGGAGGAGAAGGATTTGATTTCCGCACTGGAACGTGCCGCCGATGCGGCGCTGACCGTTATGGAAAAAGGCGTGCCGGAGGCTGCCAACCGCTACAACGGTTCACAGCCGTAAAAAATGTCAAATTCACGGAAAGGGGGTACTTTACCCCCTTTCCGCATTCCTGCGTGGAGCAAAAATTATCGTGTAATTTAGCATATCACCGCAAAAAAACAATAATCCGTGTCATTGCAAAGCGCGAGGCGACGTGCAATGACACGGGTTGATTGCAGGTGCGATGGTTCGTACGTGAAACGATAGTTTCCGATTCTAAACGAGGTGAGTCTATGGAGCAACTGCTTAACGTTCTAAAAACCATTCCTGAATACGCGGAGCTGCTTTCCGCTCTGGACAAGGGACAATCCGCCGCCGTTACCGGCATCGGACAAATCAACCGCAGTCATATCATCGCCGGTTTGCGGCGGCATTGTGACCGTCCGGTGGTGGCAATTTGTCAGGACGATATGGCAGCTAAGCGGCTGCAAGAGGAGCTGAAAGGCTTCCTTGGCGAAACTGCGCCCATTCTGCCCAGTCGGGAATTGACCCTCTATGACACCGCTGTGGTTTCCCGGGCATGGGAGCAAAAGCGGCTGCGTCAGCTTTACGACCTGAGCAACGGGGCCACACCTCTGCAAATCATCAGCTGGGATGCTCTCGGCCAGCGAACCATTCCGAAGGATACCCTTCTGTCCGCCGCTTTTACATTGGAAGTTGGACAGGAGTACACGTTGGACAGCCTTTTGGAAAAGCTCACCGGTGCCGGCTACAGCCGTTGTGGTATGGTTGAAGGACCCGGTCAGTTTGCCGTTCGCGGCGGCATCGTAGATCTGTACTCCCCTGCCGCCGACCGCCCCATTCGTGCGGAGTTCTTCGGCGACGAACTGGACACCATGGGTTATTTTGATCCCGACACCCAGCGGCGGACGGAAAATGTGGATAAGCTGGTGGTTCTGCCCGTGGGCGAAACCCAACCTCGACTGCATCCCGACGGGCTTTCCGGTCTGTGCAGGGACATCGGGTCTCTCATCGCCCGTCAGAAGCGGCGCAAGAATATCAACGAGAACCTAATCAAAACTCTTGAGAAAGATCTGGAAAAATACGAAAACGGCGTGCAAAATCCGGCATCCGACCGCTATATGGCGTTGATATATCCGGAATTTGCAACTGCCATGGAATATATTCCTGACAACGCAATCATTGTACTGTGTGACCAGAATAATCTCCACCGTCGCTCCCGTACCCGCACTGAGGAGGTAGGTATGCAGCTGGACAGCTTGCTGCAGGGTGGTATTCTGGCTGGCGAGCTGTGTGACTTTGTATGCCAGTGGGAGGATTTTTGCGCCAGCCTGCAGGGGCGGACGGCTGTCTACATGGACGCCTTCAGCGGCAGCGCCTACCCCGAGGAGAACCGCCCCAAGCATCTGCTACCAATGACCGCCAAGCAGCTCCCCGGTTACGGCGGCAGCATGGATACCGCCGCTGCGGACCTGACCCATTACCAGAAGATGGAGTTCTCCTGTCTGGTTCTGTGTGGCAGCCGCCGTCGGGCTGAGCTTTTACAGGAAATGCTCAGCACCAAAAACCTGTCCTCTTTTCTGTGCATCCCTCTGGATGCCATGCCCAGAGCCGGTCAGATTCTGCTGACCGAAGGGACACTGCCCTATGGTATGGAATATCCAGATCGGAAGCTGGTCATTCTCACCGAGGGGCAGCTGCTTTCCCGCGGTGAAGTCAAACCCCGTAAGGCCAAGAAATCCGCCACCAACCGGCAGAAACTCAACTCCTTCACCGACCTGTCCCCCGGCGATCTGGTTGTCCACGAAAACTACGGCATCGGTCGTTTTGTCGCCATGGACCGGATTCGCGTGGACGGAGCCATTAAGGACTATATCAAAATTGCCTATCAGGGCAGCGATACCCTTTTTGTGCCTGCCACCCAGCTGGACATGGTGGGTAAATATATCGGCGGCGGTGGCGAGGATGCCAACGTCCGCCTGAACAAAATCGGCTCCGATGCATGGCAAAAAACCAAGGCAAAAGCCAGAAAAGCCGCCAAGGATATGGCAGGCGAGCTGATTCAGCTGTACGCCGCGCGAAAGCGGCAGGAGGGTTTCGCCTTTGCGGCGGATTCCCCGTGGCAGAAGGAGTTTGAGGACAACTTTCCCTACCCCGAAACCGACGATCAGCTGCGGTGTATTGCGGAAATCAAGGGCGATATGGAATCCCCCATCCCCATGGACCGGCTGCTTTGCGGCGACGTTGGCTTTGGCAAAACGGAGGTCGCTCTGCGCGCTGTGATGAAAGCCATCATGGACGGCAAGCAGGTGGCCATTCTGGTTCCCACCACAGTCCTTGCCCAGCAGCATTATCAGACCGCCATTGCCCGTTTCCGTGGTTTCCCTGTGAACATCGACGTACTGAGCCGGTTCCGTTCCCCCAAAGAGCAGCAGCGGACGGTAGCAAATCTTCGCTCCGGTGCCGTGGACCTGATTATCGGCACACACAAGCTGCTCCAGAAGTCCATCCAATTCAAGGATTTGGGTCTGCTGATTGTGGACGAGGAGCAGCGCTTCGGTGTGAGCCACAAAGAACGTCTGAAGGAAATCTCCAAAGGTGTAGACGTTCTGACCCTCTCCGCCACTCCCATTCCCAGAACGCTGAACATGGCCCTGTCGGGTATTCGGGATATGTCCACCATCGAAGCACCTCCCTCGGATCGGTATCCCGTCCAGACCTTCGTCATGGAGCACAACAACGCCATCATCGATGACGCAATCCGCCGTGAGGTTGAGCGAGGCGGTCAGGTCTATTATCTGCATAACCGCACCGAAACCATCGACCAGTGCGCCGGTGCCATGCGCGGCCGGATTCCCGGCTTGAATGTGGCAGTTGCCCACGGACAGATGGGTGAGGATGCGCTGGGCGATGTGATGCAGGCCATGGCAGACGGAGAGATTCAGGTGCTGGTCTGCACCACAATCATCGAAACCGGTCTGGATATCCCCAATGCCAACACTCTGATTATCGAAAACGCCGACCGGTTCGGTCTTTCCCAGCTCCATCAGCTCCGGGGGCGGGTAGGTCGTTCCACCCGTCACGCCTACGCCTATTTCACCTACAAGCCAGACAAAAATCTGACAGAAATCGCTGAAAAACGGCTCTCAGCCATCCGTGATTTTGCGGAATTCGGATCTGGATTCAAAATTGCTATGCGCGATTTGGAGATTCGTGGCGCAGGCAATCTGCTGGGTGCGGAGCAGTCCGGTCACATGATGAGCGTGGGCTACGATATGTACCTGAAGCTGCTGGACGAGGCCGTTCTGGAAGAACGTGGCGAGAAGCCCAAGGAGCCGGATTGCACCGCGGATTTGAACGTCACCGCCAATGTAGATCCGGATTACGTGGCCCGTGGCGAGGAACGGATGGACCTGTATCGCCGCATGGCTGCAATCCGCAGTCCCGAAGATGCCGAGGACCTGCTGGACGAAATCGTGGACCGCTACGGAGAACCTCCAAAAGGTGTGTTGAATCTGATTGACATTGCGCTACTTCGCGCACAGGCGCGGAAGGCCGGCATCAAGGACATTCGCCAGAAGGCCGGCGATGTGCTGTTTACCATGACCGGTCTGAATTTCGAGGCGGTCAGCGCCATCTGTGCAGAGTCTGCCTACAAAAATCGTCTGACTTTCGTGGCTACCGCCAAAGAGCCGACCCTACGGCTGAAGCTCAGCAGCGGCGTGGACAGCTTGAAACAGTCCAAAATCTTCATTGAACACTACACAAAGTGCCTCAATATGTGAAGATTCTGTCAATTTTTGCAGGTGACGGCGCACCATTTCAAGGAATGGCGTTGCATTTTTTCATTCTTGTGCTATAATTACAGGGTATCCTTGATTAGGAAGGAGAAACGTCCCTATGGGTAAATTTGAATCCGAACGCGGTGAAAACCGCAATGACAATACTCGTCCCAAGCCTAAAAGACCCAATGCACAGCAAATTGCATCCCGCAAAAAGGCAATCCGTGACCAGAAAATCGCAATCATCACCGGTTGCTCCATTCTGGCATTGGCACTGGTCATCGTTGTCGTTTTTCTCCTGATTAGCATCGGCCAGCCGGATGACGGAAAGATTCTTCCAAATGTTTACGCCGCTGGTGTTAATCTGGGAGGAATGTCCCGGGATGAAGCACGCAACGCCCTGCAACTCGCCGCCGGTAAATCCATAGCACAAAAAGAAATGGTCTTGATTCTTCCCAACACCGTTCTGACTTTGTCTCCTGAAGATACCCATGCATCCGTAGATGTGGATGCAGTTGTAGAAGCCGCTTACAGCTACGGCCGCACCGGCTCCAGAAAAGAACAGAAGGCCACACGGGCACAGGCTAAAAACACAAGCCACACCATTGCTCTGCTTCCCTATATGAAAGATTTGGATTTGGAGTATATTTATCAGGAGGTTGAGAAATTCTGCGCAAGCTACGGCGTGCAGGGTTCTCCCACTACCGTGACCCTCGCCGGGGAGCGTCCCACCTACGACCCGGAGCATCCCACACTCCCCGCAACCCACCAGTCTATGACAATCGTTACCGGTACTCCTGATTACGCCCTGAGCACCGACCGCCTGTACGCACAGGTTCTGGACGGATACAGCCTGAATATTCTGGAAGTTACCTGCGAATTAGACACCAATAAACAGCCGGACACCATCACCGCGGCAGATATTTTCGCCCAATACTGCATCGCTCCTCAGGACGCCGTACAGGACGAGAAAACCTACGAAATCACGCCTGAGGTCTATGGCTACGGCTTTGATATCGAAGAGGTTCAGCAGCTGCTGGATATGGCCGGCTATGGCGAAACCATTAAGTTGAAGCTGGAATTCCTGTTTCCCGAGGTTATTACCACAGACTTGGATGACGAACTGTTCATTGACGAACTCGCTTCCTACACCACCACCAGTTCGGATTCCGAAAATCGCAACCACAACCTTAAAATCTCTTGCGAACTTCTGGACGGATATGTAATTGCCCCCGGTGCCGTATTCTCTTTCAATGAGGTCCTGGACCGCCCCACCGCTCAGCTGGGCTACAAGCAGGCGGTTGGCTATCAGAACGGTGCATTGACGAACATCATTGGTGGTGGCATCGATCAGACCGCTTCCACACTCTACTACTGTGCGCTGATGGCGGATTTGGATATCCTCGAGCGGAGAAATAACGATTTCATCGTTGACTACATCGGTCTTGGACTGGATGTCTGTATCGACTGGGGCGTTAAGGATTTGAAATTCATCAATAATACCGAGTCCCCCATCCGTATCGTCGCCTCCGCCGAAGGCAGTAGTGTGTCCATTCAGCTTTTAGGCGTAGACGAGCGCAGCTATGACGTTACCATCGTTACCGAAACATTGGAGGAATTCGCCCCCAAAACCATTTACCAGAAAATGATTTGGGCAAATATCTATGGCTACAGCAACGGAACGGTTCTGGTGGAGGGCATCCCCGGTTATCGGGTGCAGACATCCATGGTCAAGCATCACAAGGAATCCGGATTGCCGATTTCTACCACATTGGTGGACAACTCCACTTACAGCAAGCGGGATGAAACCGTAGTCTACATTCCTTCCATTGCCGATATCTGGGGACCTGGTTTCCCGTCAACTGAAGCATGACACACGGGCGTGTTGCAGTCTGCAGCACGCCCGTTTTCTATATGAACTTATGATGCGGTAACATGAGATTGAAGAAAATCGGTGACCACCGTTTCATATCGAACCGGATCTTCCATATAGCACATGGCGTGGGCCGCCTTCGGGAAGGTTTCCAGCCGTTTGACCGCACCGCAGGCATCGTAAATCCGATGGCTCATTTCGCAGGGAACGAACCGATCATCCTCTCCGTGAAGCAGAAGTACCGGCAGCTTGGTCTTTCGCACCGCCTCCACAGCACTGCAGCTGCCCAGTCGAAATCGACCGTAAATGGCGCCGCCCATGGAACAAACAGCCGCCGCCGGCTTTCCAGGCAACCCCATATGGTCCGCAACCCGGGCAATAATATCCGTCGGTGCAGAATAGGGGCAGTCCGCCACCACGCATTTCACCGCCGGCGGTAGATCCAGCTCTGATGCCATCAGCACCGTGGATGCCCCCATGGATACGCCCACCAGAATAATGGGAATGTCCGCACCAAAACGCTTTTGGGCGTACCGGATCCATTCCAGACAATCCTGCCGCTCCAATACACCAAAAGTGATGGTATTTCCATCGCTGCGTCCGTGTCCCCGTTGGTCTACCAGAAGCGCATTGTGGCCCAGTTTCAACGCAAGCGGCGTGCCGCCGCACAAATCACGCAATGCGCTACCCCGATAGCCATGAAACTGAATTTGCAGTGGCGCACCGTCCTGAACGTGAAAATAACGTGCGAACAGCTTTTTTCCATCAAAACTGTGTATCTCCACCGGCTCATATTCCATTTTGTCCAGCGCATCGATACATTCGCGCAGCCGCTCCGCATCTTTGCGGTATTGCTCGTCTTCGGGTATCAGATAGATATCCTCGTCCCCCTTGCGCGGCGCCGCGTAGAAGGTGATTCGATACGCATAATAGGTCAGCAGCAACAGCACCGCTATCAGCACCACCGCCACACTTACCACAATCCACATTCCTTATTCCTCCCCCGAAACACATTGACATTCCCTTTTGTCAGAAGTATAATACGATAGTATTCCATAGAAAAAGAGGTTTCTCATGTCATTACGTTACATTCTATTCGATTTGGACGGTACTTTGCTCCCTATGGACCAAGACACCTTTATCCATGCCTATTTCAGCCGTCTTTCAGCAAGGCTTGCTCCCCATGGCTACGAACCAAAACGGTTGGTAGACGCCATCTGGAAGGGCACCGCTGCCATGGTGCAAAACGACGGCAGCTGCACCAATGAAGCTGCCTTCTGGAATAGTTTCGCTGCTGAATATGGTCCCCGTTCCCGTCTGGATGAGCCCCTGTTTGACGCCTTCTACCGCGAGGATTTCCACATGGTACAGCAGGTCTGCGGCTTTGTGGGCGCCGCCTCTTTGACCATTCAGAAACTCAAATCCGAAGGCTATACCCTTGCACTTGCAACCAACCCCATCTTCCCTGCCATCGCCACCGAGAGCCGCATCCGTTGGGCAGGGCTGCGCAGCACGGATTTTGCGCTGTACACCACCTACGAAAACAGTCACTACTGTAAGCCCAATCCCGACTACTATCGTGAGGTGCTGACCAAACTGAACGCCACACCGGAAGAATGTCTGATGGTTGGCAACGATGTGGAAGAAGATATGGTCGCCGCCACCCTGGGAATGAAGGTATTCCTGCTGACAGACTGCTTAATCAATAAATATGCCAAGGATATCAACCAGTTCCCCAACGGCAGCTTCGATGCTCTTCTGGAGTATATCCACAGTCTGTAACAATTAAACCTAAAGCTGCCGCAGCCGCGGCAGCTTATTTATTTTGCCTGACGCACATCGGGGCTGTTGTAAATACAACAGCCCCGGATAATCATTTTACCTGAATGTCCAGATGGTACTCTACCACACCGCCAGCGCTTTGCTCGATGTCGATGCCATAGACCAGATCCACCACTCCACCCTGCTCTGTAATATTCCAATCGATACGGGTAGCACACACTGTAATCATCAACGCACCAAACTCCATTTGGTACAGGGATTCATGAAGAACGCCAAGCCGGAAAACCATTTGAGAATCCAACCGTCCCTTGCGGGTCAGTACAATCTGTTCCGGCTCGATGCGGAATGTGGTGGTCACACCCTCCAGACCGGTCAGTCCGCTCTCCTCATAGCATATCTCCCAACCATCCGCCAGACGCTCCATGGCACCCTCGGTGACCAGCTCAATAACCTCCGGATCCTGTCCCTCATACAGCTGCCTGCCTCGCAGGCGAAGCATCACAGGCTGTTTCATTACCGTGCCTCCATGGCCAGCTCCAGAAGCTGTTCAATCAGCTGACCGTAGGGAATTCCGCTTGCAGCGAACAGCTTGGGATACATGGAGATGGAAGTAAAGCCGGGGAGGGTGTTGATCTCGTTGAAAACCACCCGCTCATCATCGTAGGTCACGAAAAAGTCTACCCGGCTCAGGCCTTGGCATCCAATCGCCTGATAGACCTTTACCGCCGCCTCACGGACACGCTCCTCAACTTCCTCGCTGATGCGGGCAGGAATATATGCGGTAGAGGTGTCGGTGACGTACTTGGCATCATAGTCGTAGAAATCCGCACCGGAATCAATCTCACCGCAGACAGACGCCATAGGGTTTCCATTGCCCATCACGGCAACCTCCACCTCACGTCCACGGATGAATTCCTCCACCAGTACCTTGCTGTCGTAGATTGCGGCAGACTGCAATGCCTTGGCAAGAGCGGTGCGGTCCGTCGCCTTGGAAACGCCCACAGAGGAGCCGGTGCCGGAGGGTTTGACGAACATGGGATAGGTAAACCGTGCTTCCAATGCGTCCAGAGTCTGCTCCAGTCGGATATCCAAATCCTCACGGCGAACCAGCTGCCATGCCGCCTGCGTAACACCGGCTTTATCCGCCACCAGCTTGGTCAGTGTCTTATCCATCGCTACAGCAGATGCGGAGATATGCGGACCCACATAGGGAATACCAGCCAGCTGCAGCAATCCCTGCATGGCGCCGTCCTCACCGTTCTCACCATGGAGGACAGGGAACACCACATCAATACTCTGCCGTGCAACCGTTGCGCCTTCAAAGCTCAGCAGCCCCTCTCCACGGACAGGGGAAATCATAGCACGGCGGTTGTCGGGATCTTTCTCCCACTCGCCACCAGGCAGTCTGGCGTAATCCGTACTGCGATACTGCAGCCACTGTCCGTCCTTGGTGATACCAACAGGATAAATATTATACTTCTCAGGGTCCATGTTCCGCAGCACAGACTCCGCAGACCGCAGAGATACCTCATGCTCAGGGCTGACACCGCCAAACAGAACGCATACATTCAATTTACTCATAAATTAATCGCCTCATTCGAGATTTTTACTGGAATTTTCACCAACAGGTGCTATAATATAATGACACAGGAGGTGTGCTATGCAAATTGAACTGACCCCCAGGGAATTCCGCAGACTGCTGGATCTGGTATACATCGGCAACTGGATCCTCAATTCCACCCGCGGTGACGACCGGTTCAAAGATTACGATGACATTGAAAGCAAACTCTTTGAGCTGTGTCGCAGTCACAAAATGGACGCGCTGGTGCAGGATTGGAACGGCATCAGCATCCCCTCCAAGGCCTACACCGAGGGCGGTATCCACGAGGCTATTGCATGCTACGAGGACTCCGTTTTCTACGAGATTTTAGCCGAGGAGTTGTCCCGACGGGACATGGATTATCCGGAAATTACCGATGAAAACTACGGAGAAATTATGGACCGGATGAACCGGTACATGGATGAATTCCAGCTTTCCGGTGTGGATAAACTGGTATTAGAGGAGTAAGGACGGCTACGGCCGTCCTTATTTATTGGAACAATGCCTCGCCGGCACGATAGATATCGCCGGCACCGACAGTCAGAATCACGTCACCGGGTTGGGCGATGGACCGCAGATACTCCGTCACCTCAGGCAGAGTTTCACAGTAAACCGCACCTTCGATTCGCTCCTGAAGATTACGGGAGGAAATACCCACAGTATTCCGCTCTCGGGCGGCATAAATCTCCGCAAGCACAACGTGATCCGCCTTTTTCAGTTCACGGACAAAATCCTCAAACAGCGCATGGGTGCGGGTATAGGTATGGGGCTGGAAAGCAAGCACCATCCGCTTAGGCTCCATGGTCCGCACCGCCGCAATGGTTGCCGCCAGCTCGCCGGGATGGTGGGCATAATCGTCATAGACCTTTGCGCCGTTAATCTCGCCCTTGAACTGCAAACGGCGGTCCGCTCCGGTGAAGGTGGCAAGTCCTCTGGATACCGCCTCGCCGGGAACACCCAGCAACCATGCGGCTCCGGCTGCAGCCAGCGCATTGAGGACATTATGCTGTCCCAGCACCTGCAGCTGCAGATGACAGTAAAACTCTCCGTCACAAACCACGTCGCACTGATGGCAGTCCGGCGTCAGATTCTCAACACGGACACGGTTTTGCGCTCCAAAACCGAAGGTCACATAGTTCAGTCCCTCCAGCGCATCCACGGTGTTCTTATCGTCACCATTGGCAAGAATCCGGTCTGTGGCAAGCTCCGCAAACTGATGGAAGGAATCCTCGATGTCCTTCAAATCCTTGAAGTAATCCAGATGATCCTCCTCAATATTCAGAATCACCGCCAGAGTGGGGTAGAAATTCAGGAAGGAATCGCAATACTCACAGCTCTCCATGACGATGGTATCGCCGTGACCAACCCGATGTCCTGCATGGAGCATAGGAAGATATCCGCCAATCATTACCGTAGGATCCCAGTCCGCAGCCATGAGGATATGGGTCATCATAGAGGTGGCTGTGGTTTTGCCGTGGGTGCCGGAGATACAGATTGCATTTTTGTACTCCTGCATGATGACTCCCCATGCCTGTGCCCGCTCAAAGACCGGAATACCGGCAGCACGGGCGGCCTGAATCTCAGGATTGTCATTGTGGGCGGCGGCAGTGCGAATCACGCACTCCGCACCCTGAATATTTTCCGCGCGATGACCGATGGACACCGCAATACCCTGCGCAATCAGCTCGTCCGTAGAAACAGAAGAATTCATATCTGAGCCGGTAACGGTAAGTCCCATGCCCTTCAGAACCAGTCCAAGAGGGCGCATGGATACGCCGCCGATGCCCACCAGATGCACCCGATGTCCCGGCTGAATGTACTGCTTAATGGTTTGATTTCGATTATCCATATATGATAACATCCTCCGATGTAGTTATTGTCATAACCAATTTATTATATATCAAACCGGTAAATATTACAACTATTTTCTAAGAAATTATTCCGCCCACGGAGGCATGGCTTCAAAACTGCGAAGCTGTCCGCCGTAAGGGAAGGTCAGGCGGCAGGAAAAGAGCATAGGCGCTGTAGCTTCGTCACGGGAACCGTATTTATGGTCACCCACCAAAGGAAACCCCCGACTGGCAAACTGGACCCGAATCTGGTGACTCCGGCCGGTATGAAGCCGGATGTGGACCAGCGAAAAATCCCCTTCCCGCAGACGTTGGTACTCCAACCGTGCCTTTTTCACGCCCTTTCGCTCCCGTTTCACCACGAACACCTTGTTCTTTGTGCTGTCCTTCCACAGAAGATCCGTCCAGTCCCCTTGCTCCGGCGGTGTGCCGTGGACCATAGCAACATACTCCTTGACCATGGTTCCGTCCTGAATCGCCTTGGACAACGACGCAGCGGCTTGCCGCGTGCGGGCGTAGACCATGACACCGCTTACATTCTTATCCAGTCGATGAACAGGATACGTAGTTCCTCCAAGCAGCTCCGGCAGTTCCTTCTCAGAATCCACCCCCACCGGCTTGATGCAAACAATGATATTTTTATCTGAATACAATACGGTCATGCCACACCCTCCGACTGGCTTTTCTCCCAATATATCACATCCCTCCGAAAAAGTCCATGCTTGCAAGAATCCTCTTTGGTGTGTATAATAGTGGCATGAAACGGAGGCGTCCCATATGACCACAAAAGATTATCAGAACAAAAGCCCCTTGAGGGTTTTCCTGCATTATTTCCCACGACATTGGAAGCTGTTTTCCGTAGATATGCTGTGCGCGATTCTGGTCGCTTTGATTGACCTTGCCTTCCCTCTGGTAACCCGCAGCGCCCTGTACGATATGCTCCCCGGGCAAATGTATCGGCTTTTTTTCACGATTATGGTTTCTGTTCTCGGGTTCTATCTGCTGCGCGCCTTTCTCAATTACATCATCGCCTACTACGGTCACACCTTCGGTATTCGGGTAGAAGCTGACATCCGCTCTGATTTGTTCCGCAAGATGCAGACCATGAGTTATGACTTCTACGACTCCAACCGCACCGGTCAGCTGATGAGCCGGCTCACCACCGACCTGTTTGACTTGACGGAACTGGCGCATCACGGACCAGAGGATATTCTGACCAGCACTCTGACCATCATCGGCGCACTTGTTGTCATGGGTACCATTCGCTGGGAGCTGGCATTAATCGTAGCTGCCACCATTCCGGTTTTCTTCCTCGTTCTGATGCTTCTGCGGCGGAGTATGGGAAAAGCATCCCGTGCCATGAAGCAAAAAACCGGTCACATCAATCAGGAAATCGAATCCTCACTTTCCGGTTTCCGCACCGCCAAGGCCTTTGCCAATGAAGCAACTGAAAGCGCCCGCTTTGAGGCAGCCAATGACCTCTACAAGGGCTCCAAGCGGGAATTCCACAAAGCTATGGGCAGATTCCACAGTTGCATGGAGTTCTTCTTGTGCAGTCTTAATGTCGTGGTCATCGGCGTGGGTGGATGGTTCGTGATGAAGGGGAAGATGGACTATCGGGATTTGGTCACCTTTACTCTGTACATCGCTACTTTTGTATCTCCCATGCGGAAAATCTCCAATTTCTCTGAATTGTTCGCCAATGGCTTCGCCGGTCTGAATCGGTTCGTAGAGATTATGCGCAGCGAACCCACTCTGCTGGACAAGCCTGATGCCTCCCCTCTTTCCAACATTCAAGGACAAATCGAAGTAGACCATGTTTCCTTCGCTTACGACGGAAATCTGGATGTGCTGCGCGAAGTGACTTTGACCGTGTCCCCTGGTGAGACGGTGGCAATCGTAGGTCCTTCCGGCGGCGGTAAAACCACTTTGTGCCAGCTTATCCCAAGATTCTATGATGTTTCCAGCGGCGCAATCCGCATCGACGGCAAGGACGTTCGGGATGTGACCCAGCGCTCCATTCACGAAAACATTGGAATCGTTCAACAGGATGTGTTCCTGTTTGCGGACACGATTTTTGAAAACATTCGCTATGGCAAACCCGATGCCACCAGGGAGGAAGTCATCGCCGCCGCAAAAAAGGCGGAGATTTACGATGACATCCTCGCCATGCCGCAAGGCTTCGACACCTATGTAGGCGAACGCGGTACCCTCCTGTCCGGCGGACAGAAACAACGTGTAGCAATCGCCCGTATCTTCCTGAAGAATCCTCCCATTCTGATTCTGGACGAAGCCACATCCGCTTTGGACTCCGTAACAGAAGCAAAAATTCAGCGCGCCTTCGATGCTCTGGCAGAGGGTCGCACCAACCTGATTATCGCCCACCGGCTCAGCACCATCCGTGCCGCCAACCGGATTATTTCCATTGCCGACGGCGTAATCACCGAGGCCGGCACCCACGATGAACTCGTCAACACCAACGGCATCTATGCTCAGCTCTACCACACACAGAACCAAGGTTAAGGAGAATACCATGGATAAAATCACCAGCTTTACCATTGACCATATCAAGCTCCAGCCGGGACTGTATGTTTCCCGTAAGGATAAAGTGGGCGTCGAAACTGTTACCACTTTCGACCTGCGGCTCACCAGTCCCAACGAAGAGCCGGTGATGAACACCGGCGAAATCCACACCATCGAGCACTTAGCAGCCACCTTCCTGCGTAACGAACCGGATTGGAAAGATAAAGTGCTTTACTTCGGCCCCATGGGCTGCCGCACCGGCTTTTATCTCCTGCTGGCAGGCGACTACCAATCGGCGGATATCGTACCGCTGATACTGAACTGTTTCCGTTTTATCGAAAAGTACACAGGAGAAGTCCCCGGGGCCAGCGCAAGGGATTGCGGACATTATCTGGACATGGACCTGCCTATGGCAAATTACTGGGGCAAGCGCTATGCTGCCTTACTGGAGAACATTACGGCTGACCGGTTGGTCTATCCGGAATAAGGAGGATATTATGACAAAACTTGGAATCATCGGCGCCATGCAGGAGGAAGTTGAAACCCTGCTGGAACGCATGGAAAACCAAAACTCTGCTGTCATTGCAGGCAGCCGCTTTTATGAAGGCACTCTGTCCGGATTGGATGTAGTAGTGGTGCAATGCGGCATTGGCAAGGTAAACGCGGCCATTTGCGCCCAAATTCTCTGCAACTGCTATCAGGTCACCCACATTGTCAATACGGGCATCGCAGGCTCGCTTTGCGCCGATTTGGACATCGGCGATTTAGTAATCAGCGAGGACGCCATGTACCACGACTTTGACTGTGTTGCCTTTGGCTATCCCTCCGGCAAGGTGCCGGGCATGGATGTGGTTGCCTTCCCTGCGGACAAGGATATGATGAAGCTGGCATACGACGCCGCCGAAGCCGTCAACGCTGGACATACCAAAACCGGACGTGTAGCCAGCGGCGATCAGTTCGTAGCAGATCCCGCACTTAAAAACCGAATCATTGACATCACCGGTGCCCTCTGCACCGAAATGGAAGGTGCCGCCATCGCTCAGACCGCTTATCGTAATAGCATCCCCTTCGTGATTCTTCGGGCAATCTCAGATAAAGCCGATAACAGCGCAGAAATGGATTACCCCACCTTTGAGCGTATTGCTGCCCACCGCTGTGCGCAGGTGACCACCGCCCTCGCTGCTGCGTTGAAAAATCAGGAGCTCTCTAAATAATTCTTTGAAACTAAACGCAAAATATAATTTTATACTTGTTTTTTTCTCTCTTGTATGATATATTTTATTTGTGGTTAATGGTTTTCGTTTAATCCATTACTTCCATCTCTTTTCTTCGAAACACCTCTGAATCGTCTGGTCAACGATACAGAGGTGTTTCATTACAGCTCAAAAATATTCTTCAAAATAAAAGATAATTTTTCAAAAAAGGACTTGACATTTCTGTTATTCTGCGCTATAATGGCAAAGCTGTCTGAGAGACACGAACAAATAAATGCTGCTATAGCTCAGCCGGTAGAGCGCATCCTTGGTAAGGATGAGGTCGCCAGTTCAAATCTGGCTAGCAGCTCCAAACCCCTGAAACTCCTTGAGTTTCGGGGGTTTTCTTATGATTATGGCAAAATCCAGAGCGCATCCCTACTCACTACTTTTTTGAGAAGGGATGCACTTTCAATATGTCAAAGAAAATAGCCTTTCGTGGACACTCCACCCAGACCTATGCAGAGGTCTTTCAATCCTTCATTTCCGCAAAGACAGCGGAGGGTGTGGCGGATATCACCATCCGCAATTACCACAACAATCTCCATGTGATTTCCAAATATCTTGATACTAACTTTCCTCTTGGCGATATCACCAAAGAGGACTTGGATGACATGATTGTCGCCATGCGCCGTGCGGGACTGGCTCACAACTCAATCTCCACCTATGTCCGCATCGTCCGCACGTTCCTGAATTGGTGTAATGCGGAGGGGCGAACATCTCTGACCATTTCCAACATAAAGGACAAGGACACGGTGAAGGAAACCTACACGGATGAAGAATTGGCGTGTCTTTTGCGTAAACCTGACCGTGATTGCGATTTCACCGAATATCGAAATTGGGTCATCGTGAATTTTCTGCTGAACTCTGGGTGTCGAGCTGCCACCGTCCGCAATATTCAAAACAGGGATGTGGATATTGATGCCAGACAAATCACCTTGCGACACAACAAAAACGGTAAAATTCAGGTCATTCCTCTGTGTAGTGTGATGGTGGGTATTCTCAGGGAGTATATGGGCCTGCGTGGCGGGGTTCCTACTGCATACCTGTTTTGTAATCAGTTCGGGGAAATGCTGACAGGGAACGGTCTGCGCCTTGCCATTGCCCATTATAACCGCTCCCGTGGTGTCCAAAAGACAAGCACACACCTATACCGCCATACCTTTGCCCGTAAATTCCTGATTGACTGCGGAGGCGATGCCTTTATGCTCCAAAAACTGCTTGGCCATTCAACTCTGAAAATGACGAAACACTACTGCGCCATCTACGATGCGGACATAGCCAGAAACTTTGACCGCATTTCTCCGTTGGCTCATATCAGCAGTCCAAGAGAGAAAATCCAACGCCGATGAACATCTACCATCATCTCGGCATCATCTATCATCATCTCAATATCAAATGGGGAGAAGTGGCTACTTCTCCCCATCGTCTTTATACATATCACGAGCATCATCTATGAACTTCCGCATCTTTGTGATTGCGATTTCCGGCGAAAGAATCTTCACAGCGTGTCCAAAGGTAGCAATCCACGCAAAGAAGGGTGGGGACATTTCCACGGGAAGCACAGAAACAAAATGACCTTCATCTACTGGAACCAACACCGTATCCTTGCCGAATTGGTCAATCACCGCATCCGCTAAACGATTGATGAAGCGGACACGCACCTTTGCCTTTTCGGCACGAAACTGCTGAAATACCTTATATTCCTGTGCAGTCAGGGCTTCGGCCTTGAACTCCGCCTGCCCGTCCCGTTCCTCTTGGAGGGGCTGGGAAATCCGCTCCATGCGGTCAATGCGGAAGGTGCGGAACTCGCCCTTGTCCGTATAGGCGTAGAGATAGTAATTTCCGCTGTCCCACAACATCGCATAAGGGCTTACGGTATGGAAATCGCCCTTTTTCGTATACCTTTTGGGGTTTGCCCTGTTTGGGGTATAGTGGAAGTAGCGAAAGCGGATTTTTCGGTTATTGGCGATGGCCTGATGGATGCGGTCGGAATCTCGCACCACATCTTCATTGGCACTCCGCACACGGTCGGAAACCAAAGCGTGGCGGTCGGTTAGGCCGGGGCGGGTATAGACATCTGCCAACTTGATAATCTTCCGGCTGATGGTCTGGGCTTCGGTCTGGGTGATGAACTTGGATGCTTGGATGCTATCCACCATAAGGCGCAGTTCGTGGGGTTCAAAGTCGGGCTTGGTGATGTAGTAGCCCCATTTGCTGGAATTGTATTCAATTGGAACACCAAAATCCTCTTGGAGCCGGAGGATATCGTTGTAGATGGTTTTAACAGATGCTTCAATGCCGTGCTGTGCTAGGAACTTCTGGATAGCGTTGGCATTCTGTGGATGCTCCTTTGTGGCGTGATGGTATAGATAATCACGGATGTAAAGCAGTTTTACGCCCTGACAGGACGAACGCCCGCCACGGGTCAGCCCCTTTGTTTTCTGCTCCTGGTTCTGCTCCCGTAGCCGTGCTTCAATTTCCTCCCGGCTCAGTCCCCATTTTTCTTGGTCTGCCATAACGCCCCACCCTTTGCGGTTTTCTGTTAGTATAACATACCAAAAGGAAAGAGAAAAGGCGTAGTTTTCCAAAAATCTATTGAAATATCAAGCAGGATATGGTATCATAATTATGCCAAACAAAGCTGAATAAAGAAAAGGAAGTCGGAGGCCAAGCGG
>JAZSEN010000024.1:0-6921 GCA_045531675.1 Faecousia sp. | reverse complement strand
CGACCGTCAGCCAAAAGGCCGACGGTCGCTGTAATTATTGAATCTGTAACCAACGGGCAATGGCCGGGAGAATACGGTAGTTTCGCAGGAAAATACTATAAATCTCACGTTGTGCCAGAGGGGCTTCCGCACAGCCAATTTCCACAGTCAGGGAAGGAATCTCCATCACGTCTATCGCCCAATCCTTATAGCCACCGCCATTGATACCCTTGCTGTCTATCAGCGGATAGCCGGATATTTCCTTTACAGCAGCACCAAGGGATTTGGACAGGTTGTTTACCGGCTGCTTTTTGCCATATTCGTAGTAAATCAGGCTGCCTGTTGCGTGATAGCTGATTGTGCAGTCAAAGTTGTGCTTCAGCGTATACTCACGCAGAGCGGCAGCTTCAGCCGCACAGAAGGGGGCGGTGCCTGGATACGACTGGCAGGAGGGGTTATTGGGGTGGTTGGAAAGACCCCAGCCGGCGTCGAAATTACCATTGAGGTCAACACCTTTACCGTTGGCCTTCCAACGGGAGGTATAGCGGCTTTTGCCATCGGAGGTCAGATTGTTGCGTCGGTCGCTGAGGTAAATCTGATTTTGCTCCTCGGTTAGCACGCCGGTTTGGGAGATAATCACGCCATCGGGATTGACCATGGGTACGATGTGAAAACAAACATTGCCATAGTCGGAAAGGTTATTGTCCAACCAGTAATCTGTAATCGCCATCAGCAGCCATGCTGTCATATGCTCACGGGCATGGATGGCACCGTGAAGCAGGACGTGGTATTCGGCATTGGGATTACCCACTCGCAGGACGGGGATATTCCTGCCAAGCTCGCTGGAGCCGATGGAATCGACCGTCAGCTGATTTGGATAGCGGCTTTGGAGTGTATTCACATCCGCCAGAAGCTGGTCGTAGGAATACATATTGGTTACCGCAACGGTATCCAGACATTCTGAAAGATAATTATCGGCAGGCTGGATGTAGTTGCTCATGACATAGCCTAGTTGACCGTTGTAGCGGACAATGGCATACTGTCCGTCCCAACTGTGCAGCTCGACTGCGCCGCCTTTAGGGATTCTTGCCAGAATCCGTCCGCCGGGAGTGCTACGCAGATTCAGATATTCGTTGACATTTGCGGTCCAGAGTGCGTAGGCGGCAGGATAGAAGGTTTCTTCAACGGGGTAATCTTTCGTGTCGGAGAAATGCCACCATTCGGCCTGATAGGGCGCAAAGCCACAGCGCTTCATGGTTTGCTCCAGAAGACGCGCATTGGCTGCGGCTTCCGCGGAGCAATCGCTGTAATCTCTGTCTGCAGCAGCAGAGAAATCATCGAAGCTTGAGGGCATGGTTACGGGCTTGCCGGTGGACAGGCTGTAGAGTGTCACATCCAATGTGTTGCCACGACAATGGGCTCGCTTGCCTGTGACCGGATGGGAAACGAAATTGGCATCCGGACAAATATCCCACAGCATTTTCTGGGCAGACACCGGACGGAAACCGTCCCAAATCAGCAAGCCAAAACCTTGCTTTTCCAGTTCGTCTGAAACGAGCATCAGCTTTTTTATGGTGCCATAGCGCAGATAAGCATCTGTGAAATCATAAATCCGGCTACCGGTAAAGTTTTGCGTGGTGGCGTAGGCGAGAGATTGTTTGGCGGAGGGAATGTAGTCGATTACCCGAACAAGGTCCGAATCCTTAGGCTCCGGAGGGGTAGGAGGATCCACAGGCTTCGTAGTGGAGGTAGTGACTGTGGTGGCGGGAGGCTGGGAAGTGCCGGGGAAAAGAATTGCAATAATCTTCAGCCATTGGCAACCGGTCATGCTGAACATCAGCGCGACGATGAGCAGTGCTGCTAAAAAACGTTTCATGCCGTTACTCCTTAATCCTTACAGGTAGATTTGGAGAGGATGTCGCTAAGGGCATCATAGTCAATGTTGGATGTGCCGATGTTCGTAACGTCTATTGCGACGGAAATATCGAAGATGCTGTTTTTGACGGATAACGCAGCCTGAATGAGCTTGCCGTCCCGGATACCCACCGTCATTTCTGCATCATATCCATCAAGTGTTTTCTTTAGACCGTCCAGCTTGTCCTGAACAGCTGCATAGTCTTTTTCATCACGGAAATCGTCCTGAAATTCACCGACAATTGTGTTGCACAGCCCGTACAAATCCGGCGCAAAACGGTATTCTGTGATACCGTTGGAGGATTGGCAGGAATAAGCGGCGTGTTCAGTCAGCCAGGATTCATTGTTGAAATTGAGGTATAGTGAAAAAATGGATTTTTTAATCCGGTTCAGATACATGGTGTCGTCCACTTTTTCATACAGCTCATCGCCACCGATGTTTGTAAGGAATTCTTGTAAATCCAATTTACCGGCGCTTTGATAGCTCTCGAAATATTTCGCAACGTCATCGCTGACATCGGTGTAGAAATACGCGTCCTTGGAGGCACGATAGCGGATATATTTTCCATCGTAAATTGCGGCGGTGAGCTTGCCTTCGCTGTTGACAAAGGCGGCGGTCAAATCCTTGTTGTCGAAATCCAAATCCACCTCAATCGTGGAGACAGTTCCATTGGGAGAAGTGCTGTTTTTATGCTCAAATGATGTATTGATTTCGATGGTGAAGTGCTCGGAATGGATGGTATTTCTGGCGCTGCTCAGTATCACCGCGGCGGGGCCGTAAAATCCGTACCAGTTGGTCAGTAAGCCTGCAACAATTGCGATGACAAGAATTCCGGCAATAACGGAAAGTATGACAGGGAGTCTGCGTTTGAGTCTGTTCCGGTATCCCATAATAAATGCACCTTCTGTTGCAATGATGGTCGAATTATAGCATATTTGCTAACTTCGTGCAATATAAAAGAAAGAAAAATATCCTTGTCACAGGAAGATATCGGTGGTATAATGTAGAAAGATTATTTTAGAAGGTGAGTTAACATGACAAAAATTGATATTTATTCCGGCTTTCTGGGAGCGGGCAAAACCACTCTGATTAAGAAGATGATTCAGGAAGCCTATCAGAATCAGCAACTGGTTCTGATTGAAAACGAGTTTGGCGAAATCGGCATTGACGGCGGATTCCTGCAGGAAGCCGGCATCAATATTACCGAAATGAATTCCGGCTGTATTTGCTGCTCGTTGGTAGGTGACTTCGGTAAGGCGCTGGAAGAGGTCATTGACAAGTACCATCCGGACCGTGTGATTATTGAACCCTCCGGCGTGGGCAAGCTTTCTGATGTAAAGAAGGCAGTACAGAAGGTCACCGGACACGATGTGGAGCTGGGGTATACGGTAGCGGTGGCAGATGCCGGTAAGGTCAAGGTCTATATGAAGAACTTTGGCGAATTCTACAACGATCAGATTGAAACCGCCTCTACAATCATCCTGTCCCGCACCGATGCCATTGCTCAGAATAAGCTGGATGCGGCAGTTGCGTTGCTGCGTGAGCATAATGAAAGCGCAACCTTGGTCACAACGCCCTGGACGGAGCTGACCGGTAATCAGCTGCTGGAAGCGATGGAAGGCAAGGCAACGGTGGCGGAGGACTTGGCAGAAATGGAACATGAGCATCATTGCTGCCATGGACACCATGAGCATGAGCATCATCATGAGGATGGCCACTGCTGTCACGGACACCATGAGCATCATCATGAGGATGGCCACTGCTGCCATGGACACCATGACCATGAGCATCATCATGAGGACGGCCACAGCTGTCACGGACACCATGAGCATCATCATGAGGACGGCCACTGCTGCTGCGGACACCATGACCATGAGCATCACCATCATGCCGATGAAGTATTTGCGTCCTGGGGCGTGGAAACCGCAAAGAAGTTCAGCCGTCTGGAGATTGAGAACACCCTGAGACTGTTGGACTCCGGCGCTTATGGTATCGTACTTCGGGCGAAGGGTATTGTTGCATGCGCCGATGGCGGATGGATTCACTTCGACTTTGTACCGGGTGAGATGGATGTCCGTATGGGCGGCGCAGCGGTCATTGGCAAGCTCTGCGTTATCGGCTCCAATCTGGATGAAGTGGCTGTGGCCGGTCTGTTCGGGGTGTGAGTATGCAGCAGATTCCCGTTTATGCGTTTACCGGTTTTTTGGATTCCGGAAAGACGAAGTTCATTCAGGAAACCCTGGAGGATCCTCGCTTCAATGCTGGCGAGCGGACACTGCTTCTGGTATTTGAAGAAGGAGAGGAGGAGTATGATTTCTCCACCTATCCTCATCAGAATGTTTATCTTGAGATACTGGATCAGCAGAGTGTAACGCAGAAGGAATTGCAGGCACTGACCAAAAAGTATAAAGCACAGCGCATTGTTGCTGAACTGAACGGCATGCAGCTTGTTGGCGATTTGTATACCCGTTTCCCGGAGGATTGGGCTGTGGCGCAGGAAGTCATGTTTGCCGACTCTACCACATTTATGACCTACAATGCCAATATGCGCAATCTGGTCATGGACAAGCTGGTAGGCGCCCAGATGGTGGTATTCAATCGGCTTACTCCCGGTGCGGATACCATGCCGTTTCACAAATTGGCGCGGGCTGCCAACCGTAGAATCGACATTCTTTACGATTACACCGACGGTACCACCGCCTTTGTCGATGTGATTGATCCCTTGCCCTTTGATATCAACGCAGCTGTGATTGAAGTAAAGGATGAGGATTATGCGTTGTGGTATCGGGATATTTCCGAGGAGCCGGAGAAATATGACGGCAAGACGGTATGTTTCAAGGGTCAGGTCGCAATGCTTCGCCGCGAGAAGGAAGGCATGTTTGCGCCCGGAAGATTTGTGATGACTTGCTGTGCGGATGATATTCAGTTCTGCGGTATTCCATGCCGCTATGCGGACAGCAAGAAGCTGAAGTCCAGAGCATGGGTTCAGGTAACTGCTCGTATTTCTGCGGAAAAGCATGGGCTTTACAAAGGAGAATTGGGTCCTGTTCTGACAGCGATATCCGTGTCTGCTGCTGAACCTGCTGATCAGGATGTTGTAACATTTTAAAAAATAAATGGCACTACCGCATAGGTAGTGCCATGTTTTTATAAAAGATGGGTAATCAGGTACCAAAGTAGTAGTGCAATTAACAAAATTGGCAAATAAGCAATCAGAACAGATGTGCCGATAATTACAGAACCAATTCCGAGATAATTCAAGAGCAGTACCAATCCACAGAGGATGATGGTGGTCAGTGCGGATTTTCTTATCTGCTTTCCTATCAGGTTTTCAAAGAAGAAGGAGTACAAGATTCCCAGTACGGGAGAGAGAAATGCCAGCGCACCACCGATAATCAGTTTCAGCAGTCCCAGAAGCATAGCCACAAAAAGTAGAATGACCAATACCACAGGCGCGTAGATAAGTGCGCCGGTGGGAATGATGAAATCAATTAAAAGGCGTAAAACATGGTGGATTAAATAGGCTGACACTATGTTGACGATTCTCAGAGAAAGCCAGATGAGAAACTTTTTACCGCGAGGCAGGAAATTGTCCAGAATAACAGTAATCAGGGTGAGAAACAGCATGCTGAGAATCTGGGAACAAATCGACGGAAGTCCGGCATTGAAAAAGCTAAACAGAAGAAGCTGATTATCTGAATAGGTGATAAAGGGCAGGGGAGAGAGAAGAAAGCTCACGCCGTATGAGTATAAAACAATATTGACAACATAGATGCATAATATGGCGGAAGCACAAGAAACAGAACGATTGATTGTGGAATTCTTACCGAAAATCAGGCGACCAATCACAGAAATAATCAGAAAGCCTATGATAACACCGGCGATACATTGCAAATATTGAACTCCGTCAAATCCTTCAGGAATAAGTGAAGTAATAAAGGAAAGGACTGATGACATTGTATTCTCCTTTCGGGATAGGCAAAAACAGTCGCCGAAAACGGCGACTGTTTTATGTGCGGTAGAAACTGAATTACTTCAGCTCGGCCTCGGCGCCAGCTTCCTTCAGCTCGGCAACCAGCTTCTCGGCATCTTCCTTGGAGATAGCTTCCTTCAGGGTCTTGGGGCAGTTGTCAACCAGATCCTTAGCGTCCTTCAGGCCCAGGCCGGTAACAGCGCGGACAACCTTGATGACGTTCAACTTGGAAGCGCCGGCATCCTTCAGGATGACGTCAAACTCGGTCTTCTCTTCTGCAGCCTCAGCAGCAGCACCGCCAGCAGCGGGAGCAGCAACAGCAGCAGCAGCGGCGGAAACGCCGAAAACTTCCTCCAGAGTGTGAACCAGCTCGGACAGCTCCAGAACGGTCAGACCCTTAACTTCCTCAACGAGAGCAGTGACTTTTTCACTAGCCATTGTAATTTCCTCCTAAAATGAATGTTTGTAGTATTTGTGTGGATAACGTACGAAATTAGGCCTCGGTGGACTCAGCGGGAGTCTCCTCAGCAGCAGCCTCTGCAGCGGGAGCTTCCTCAGCTGCAGCAGCGGGGGCCTCGCCACCCTCTTCCTTCTGGATGCGGATCTGATCCAGGACGAAAGCCAGGCTGGAGATGGGTGCCAGGAAGGTACCCAGAACAGAAGCAACCAGAGCGTTCTTGCTGGGCAGTTCGCTGAATCCGGTCAGCTGCTCTGCGGACAGAACACTGCCTTCAACGATGCCGCCTTTGATAGCCAGAGAGATCTTGTTCTTCTTTGCGAACTCAGCGACGATACGTGCGGGAGCGATGGGGTCGCCGGTGGTGCTAGCCATGGAAGTAGTACCGTTCAGAATCTCGTCAAAATCGTAGCCACAATCCTTAGCGGCAAAACGGGTCAGAGTGTTCTTAACGACGGTGTACTCAACTTCGGCTTCGCGGAACTGCTTACGCAGCTCGGTGTCCTGAGCAACGGTGATACCCTTGTAGTCAACAAAAACAACGGAAGTAGCTTCCTTGATCTTGCCAGCCAGAGCCTCGACTACGGCCTTCTTGCT
>JAZSEN010000059.1:0-16505 GCA_045531675.1 Faecousia sp. | reverse complement strand
GGCTTCATGATGGAGTCCAAGTTCGGCATCGCTGTTGGCTCCGAGCTGATGGCTATCCTGGCTGTTGCCAAGGACCTGAAGGATCTGCGCGAGCGTATCGGTAAGATCGTTGTTGCTTACTCCAAGACCGGCGAGCCTGTTACCTGTGAAGACCTGGACGTTGCCGGCGCTATGACCGCCTGGATGCGTAACGCCATCAACCCCACCATGTGCTACTCCGTCGAGCATCAGCCCGTGCTGATCCACGCCGGTCCCTTCGCCAACATCGCCATCGGCCAGTCCTCCGTTATCGCTGACCGTCTGGCTCTGAAGCTGTTCGACTACCATGTTACCGAGTCCGGCTTCGCTGCCGACATCGGCTTCGAGAAGTTCTGGAACGTTAAGACCCGTCTGTCCGGTCTGACTCCCAACGTTTCCGTTCTGGTTGCTACCGTCCGCTCCCTGAAGATGCACGGCGGCGGCCCCAAGGTCACCCCCGGCGCACCCCTGCCCAAGGAGTACAAGGAGGAGAATCTGGAGCTGCTGGAGAAGGGTACCTGCAACCTGTTCCACCATGTCAACACCATCAAGAAGTCCGGCATCACTCCCGTTGTCTGCATCAACCGCTTCTACACCGATACCGATGCCGAAGTGGCTCTGCTGAAGAAGATGTGCGCCGAGCGCGGTGTCCGCTGCGCCGAGTCCAACCACTGGCGTTACGGCGGCGAGGGCGCTGCTGAGCTGGCTCAGGTTGTTGTTGAGGCCTGCGAGGACAAGAACGAGATTAAGTTCCTGTACGATCTGGAGATGCCTCTGCGTCAGCGCGTTGAGCGGATTGCCAAGGAAGTCTACGGCGCTGCCGGCGTTGACTGGGCTCCTCTGGCTACCGAGAAGGCCGTTCGCTTCGAGAACGATCCCAAGTACGCCGACTACTGCACCATGATGGTCAAGACCCACCTGTCCCTGTCCGATGATCCCACCAAGAAGGGTGTGCCCACCGGCTGGAGACTGTTCGTCCGCGACATTCTGGAGTACGGCGGCGCCAAGTTCCTGTGCCCCATGGCCGGCACCATCTCCATGATGCCCGGTACCGCTGCCGATCCCGCCTACCGTCGTGTGGACGTGGACACCGAGACCGGTAAGGTCAGCGGTCTGTTCTAATCACAAATCACATAAGCACAGGCGGATTTTCCGCCTGTGCTTTCGTGGCATTATTACAATCCCTTTGTAGGGGAGGGTCTTGACCCTCCCTCTACCTAGCACTACTGATTGGTTGCATCCTGTGCTGAATCCTGCATTCGCATGGTTTTACAGCTCAATCATTGCTGCCTTTCGGGAGGGTCAAGACCCTCCCCTACAATATTAGTGTAAGGAGATACATATCTATGGACATGACTCTTGAGACCTGCCGCAAGTTTGTGGAGGTTCTGGCATCTGACGCACCCGCTCCCGGTGGTGGCGGCGCTGCGGCTCTGGTTGGTGCCATCGGCACCGCTCTGGGCAACATGGTCGGCTCTCTGACCGTGGGCAAGAAGAAGTACGCCGATGTGGAAGCTGAAATCATCGCTCTGAAGGCGAAGTGTGACGATCTGCAGAAGCAGTTGCTGGATCAGGTGGAGGCGGACGAAGTCAATTTTCTGCCTCTGGCCAAGGCCTACGGCATCCCCAAGGATGACCCCAACCGTGACCAGATCATGGAAGAGGCCACCATCATCGCCTGCTCTACCCCCATCAAGATTATGGAGCTGTGCTGCGAGGCCATCGACTGTATCAAGGTCTTTGCCGATAAGGGCAGCCGTCTGGCAGTTTCTGATGCCGGCTGCGGCGCGGTGGTCTGCAAGGCCGCGCTGCAGGCAGCATCCCTGAACGTGTTCATCAACACCAAGACCCTGAAAAACCGTGACGTTGCCGAGGACATGAACCGTCATGCCAACGTGATGCTCAATAAGTACGGCCAGCTGGCGGACGAGATCTTCAACACCGTCAAGGCCGGCTTCGGACAGTAAGCGCATTTGTCGTGTAAATGATTTTTTAGCGTTCCGGTTACAACCGCACCTTTTGTAGGGGAGGGTCTTGACCCTCCCGAAAGGTCGCAACTTCTGAGCTGTTAATACTATGCAAACAGGTACGTTTTCAGCACAGTTTGCAACATCTCAAAAGCCATTAGGTTGCGGGAGGGTCAAGACCCCCCCCTACAATATAATCCGGATTAAACCGCTAAACGATAATTTACAGCGAATTATATTCTATTTCTGGAGGATTTTGTTATGTCAAACTTCCCTGCTACCCCTCATATTAATGTTGCCAACGAGATTGGCTTTGGTAAGACCGTTCTGATGCCCGGCGATCCTCTGCGCTCCAAGTTCATCGCGGAGAATTTCCTTGAGAATCCCGTGCTGGTCAACAACGTCCGTGGTGTCCACGGCTACACCGGCTACTACAAGGGCGTGAAGGTATCCGTTATGGCCTCCGGCATGGGTATGCCTGCCATCGGCATCTACTCCCACGAGCTGTTCAACTTCTTCGGCGTGGAGAATATCATCCGTGTGGGATCCGCCGGTTCCATTCAGGAGAACGTGAACCTGTACGACATCGTAATCGCACAGGGTGCCTGCACCGATTCTAATTTTGCCGCACAGTTCCACTTCCCCGGCACTTTTGCCCCCATTGCGGACTACACCCTGCTCAGCGAGGCCGTCAAGGCCGCCGAAGCCAACGGCGCTGTCTACCATGTGGGCAACGTCAATTCCTCCGATGTGTTCTACGGCGACCATGCCGAGGTTCCCTCCGGTCTGGACACGCTGTACAACCAGAAGAAAATGGGCGTTATGGCGCTGGAGATGGAGGCCGCCGCTCTGTATATGAACGCTGCTCGCTACGGCAAGCGTGGCCTGTGCATCTGCACCATCTCTGACCACATCCTCAAGGGCGTGGAAACCACCGCCGAGGAACGTCAGACTGCCTTCACCACCATGATGAAGGTGGCTCTGGACGTAGCCGTGGCTATGGAGAATCAGTGAGATAAATGATTGTTTAGCGTTCCGATTACAACCGAACCTTTTGTAGGGGAGGGTCTTGACCCTCCCGAAAGGTCGCAACTTCTGAGCTGTTAATACTATGCAAACAGGTACGTTTTCAGCACAGTTTGCAACATCTCAAAAGCCATTAGGTTGCGGGAGGGTCAAGACCCTCCCCTACAATATAATCCGGATTAAACGCTAAACGATAATTTACTGTATCTGGAGGAACTATGAGTCAATTTGAATTTTCCGTGCCTTGTCTGTTCGGACTGGAGGGCATCGCCGGTGACGAGCTGCGCCGGCTGGATATTGAAAACGTCCGTGTGGAGAACGGTCGTGTGCTGTTCTCCGGTGACGAGAACGCCCTTGCCCGTGCCAATCTTTGCCTGCGCACCGGCGAACGTGTCCTGATTGTGCTGGCGGATTTCACCGCCAAGACCTTCGAAGATCTGTTTCAAGGGGTTTATCAGGCAGAACTGGAACATTTTATCCCCAAAAACGGTCAGTTTCCCGTGAAGGGTCACTGCCTGAACAGCACCCTGATGAGCGTGCCGGACTGTCAGGCCATCATCAAAAAAGCCGCCTCCAAGCGGCTGGGCGAGAAGTACGGCATCGGCTGGCTCCCCGAGGACGGAGAGAAATATCAGCTCCAGTTCTCCATCATGAACGACCGCGTGACCCTGTATCTGGACACCTCCGGACCGGGTCTGCACAAGCGTGGCTCCCGCGCCATCGGCAACGATGCCCCTCTGCGTGAAACCCTCGCCGCCGCCATGGTCATCCTGACCCGTTATCGGGGACGGGATTTCGTCTGGGACCCCTTCTGCGGCTCCGGCACCATCCCCATTGAGGCGGCGCTGATTGCCAAAAACCGCGCTCCCGGCATCCGCCGCCGGTTTGCCGCTGAGAAATTCGGCTGGATCGACGAGAAAATCTGGCAGGAGGAACGGGGCAGAGCCATCGACAAGGAATTCAAGGGCGAATACCGGATTCTCGGCTCCGACAACGACCCCAAATGTGTCAGCCTCGCCATGGCCAACGCCCGAAAAGCCGGGGTAGGGGACTGCATCGAATTCCGCGACGGCGATGCCACCAAAATGAGCCTTCCCACCGATTCCGGCATCATCATCTGCAATCCTCCCTACGGTCAGCGGATGATGGAACAGCAGTCCGCCCAACGGCTCTATGCCGCTCTGGGTCGTCACCTGAAATTCGCCGACGGCTGGAAAAAGTATATCATCACCTCCGAGCCGGAGTTTGAGCATTACTTCGGTCGCCGTGCCGACAAAAAGCGTAAGCTCTACAACGGCATGATTAAATGCGATTATTATATGTATACCGAAACCAAACGGAGAAAGTAAATCATCGTTTACATCAGAAAGAAAGGCGTTGGACGCTATGACCCACTTATTCATCATTAATCCCGCCGCCGGCAGCAAGGACCGCACCGCCGCTTACAGCGAAACCATCCATCGGCTCTGTCGGGAGCGGGATCTGGACTACGATATCCGTGTGTCCACCGCACCGGGAGAGTGTACCCGTTTCGCCCGTGAAGCCGCCGAAACCGGCAATCCTTACCGGCTCTACGCCTGCGGCGGCGACGGCACACTCAACGAGGTGGTGCAGGGTGCCGCCGGTCACGATAACGTGTCCGTCACCGTGTTCTCCGGCGGCAGCGGCAACGATTTCGTCAAGCTGTTTGATAATCCCAAGGCGTTTTTTGAGCTGGAGCGGCTGCTGGATCCGGAGGAGGCCACCTTCGACCTGATTCGCTGCAACGACGACATTGCCATGAACATCTGCTCCGTGGGTCTGGATGCCCGCATCGGCACCGATGTATCCCGCTACAAGCGGCTGCCCCTGCTCAGCGGCTTCCGCGCCTATGCCGTCAGCACTCTGGTCAATGTCATCAAGGGCATTGCGGAGCATTACATCGTGGAACTCAACGGCCAGCGCTTTGACGGCAAGCAGACCTTCGTGTGCGTGTGCAACGGACGGTATTACGGCGGCGGGTTTAATCCGGTGCCGGATGCGGATCCTGCCGACGGACTGCTGGACGTTCTGCTGGTGAAGAAGGTATCCCGTCTGCAGGTGGCGGCCATCATCGGTAAATATAAAAACGGTCGCTACAAGGAGCTGCCCAAGTTGGTGCGGCACTTCCGGACGGACAAAATCCGAATCATTTGCGACAAGCCCACACCGGTAAATCTGGACGGCGAGCTGCGGACAGCTCAGGATATTACCATGTCCGTTGCCAAGGAAAAACTCCGCTTTTTCTATCCAAAAGGGCTGGTTTGGCAGGCAAAAGAACCGCAAACTATCTGATTAGCGCACTGGTGCGCCTACTATGCCAAACACCCGTTTCTCTCACTAATCAACCAAAGGTGGTGGAATCATGAGGACCTGTTTGATATTTTGTGCCGGAGCGTTCTCCGCTCTGGTGGAGCCGGCGGGGGAGGGCGACTGCATCCTCGCCGCTGACGGCGGACTGGTCCATGTGAACCGGCTGGGACTGACACCGGACGTCATCCTTGGGGATTTCGACTCTCTGGGCTACGTTCCTCAGGGCGCCACCGTATATCCCGTGGAGAAGGACGACACCGATTCCATGCTGGCGGTCCGTCAGGGACTTGCCATGGGCTTTCGACGGTTTGTCCTCTATGGCGCTCTGGACGGTCCCCGGGCGGACCATACTCTTGCCAACCTCCAGACCCTCCAGTTCCTCGCCAATCAGGGGGCTGTCGGCTTTCTGGCAGGGCGTACCACTATGGTATCCGTGGTGAAAGACGGCAGTCTGTCCTTCCCCGAATCCGCAGAAGGAATCATATCTGTATTCTGTATGGGTTACGATGCTCAGGGCGTGGACATCACAGGTCTGCAATACACCATGGAAAACGGCACGCTGAGTGCCGGCTTTCCTCTGGGCGTCAGCAACCACTTTATTGGTAAAAAATCCTGTATTTCCGTTAAAAATGGAACTTTACTGGTGTTTTCTGATATCAAAAACGGCTTTCCGGAGGTTACGCCATGCTGACCTACAATCTGGAAAAGCCTCTTTACGAATCTCTTTACTGCCACATCCGCGGCGACATTCTCTCCGGCGTACTGCGTCCCGGAGACAAGCTCCCCTCCAAGCGGGCGCTGGCCGCCCATCTGGAAATCAGCAAAATCACCGTGGAGGCCGCCTACGCCCAGCTTCTGTCCGAGGGCTTCATCACCGCCCGGGAGAAGGTGGGTTACTTTGTGGAGGATGTGCCAACCGCACCCCGCACACCGGTCTGTCCCGCTGTGCCGGAGCCGGAGGAACACCATGAGGGCGTGGATCTGACCGGCGGCGGTCCTGCCCGTTTTCCCTTTTCCGTATGGAGCCGGCTTCAGCGGCAGGTCATGCTGGACCACGGTCAGCAGCTGCTGCGCCCCCTGCCCAATCAGGGACTTATGGGACTGCGGCAGGCCATCGCCAACCATCTGGCGGCTTTCCGTGGCATGACCGTTGCGCCGGAGAACATTCTGATTGGCGCCGGCACGGACTTTCTCTACAATCTGCTGATTCAGCTGCTGGGCAGAGAGCAATGCTACGCCGTTGAGGAGCCGGGTTACGGCAAAATCCGTCTGATTTATGCCGCCGGCGGCGCCCGTTGTGTGAGTGTCCCTATGGATGCCCACGGACCGGTGCCCACGGGGGAGGCGCAGGTTCTCCACATTTCCCCAAACCACCATTTCCCCACAGGTCAGGTAACGCCGGTTGCCCGACGGTTGGAGCTGCTGAACTGGGCTGCGAAAGGGGAGCGGTGGATCATCGAGGACGACTACGACTCGGAGTTCCGCTTTGATGCCCGACCCATGCCGGCACTGCAATCCCTGGATCGTGCCGGACGGGTGATTTATATGAACACCTTCTCCAAAACACTGGCGCCCTCCATCCGCATCAGCTACATGGTTCTGCCGCCGGATTTGATGAATCAGTTCCGGCAAAAGCTGGGGTTTTACAGCTGCACAGTGCCGTCCTTCGAGCAGTACACGCTGGAACGGTTTCTGCGGGAAGGTCACTTTGAAAAACACATCAACCGGATGCGCAAGGTGTACAAAAACCGCCGCAACCGTTTGGTGGAAGTGCTGAAATCCAGCCCCATTGCACCGGATATTACCATTCTGGAGCAGGATGCCGGACTGCACTTCCTGCTGCGAATCCGCACCGGTATGGACGATTCCGCCCTGACCGCCCGATGGGCGCAAGCCGGAATCCGTATCCGTGCCCTCAGCGAATATTATCAGGGTCAGGTGCCGGCTTCCGACCGCCATTGCCTGATTGTTAACTACGACCGCCTCACCGACGAGGATCTGACCGAACTGCAAAACCGGTTGCCTGTTATCAAACTCCACGACGATTAGCTTTCCGTCCGAAAGGAGCTGCCTATGGAACTTCATACTTCCCCTGTGGGACGTTTTGCGCCCACACCCTCCGGCCGGATGCACCTTGGAAACGTCTTTGCGGCGCTGATTGCATGGCTGTCGGTCCGCTCCCGGGGCGGTCATCTGGTCCTCCGGATGGAGGATCTGGACACCCAGCGGACCAGCGAGGAATTTGCGGATATCCTTCGTCAGGATATGCGCTGGCTGGGTCTGGACTGGGATGAGGAAACCCAGCCTCAGAGCCGTCGCAGCGCCGTTTACGACGGCTATTTCGAAACCCTTCGGGATATGGGACTGCTGTACCCCTGCTACTGCACCCGCAGTCAGCTCCACAACGTCAACGCCCCCCATCTGTCCGACGGCACCTACGTCTACGCCGGCACCTGCCGCAACCTCCGGAATCCCCCCGACCGGGCGCCCGCATGGCGGGTCATGGTGCCGGACAAGGAATATACGGTAGAGGACCTGTGTCAGGGTACATTTCGTCAGAATTTGTCCACCGACTGTGGAGATTTCGTGGTTCGACGGGCAGACGGATGTTATGTCTACCAACTTGCCGTCACCGTGGACGATGGAGAAGCCGGTGTCACCGAGGTGGTGCGAGGGATGGATCTTCTAGGCTCTGCGCCACGGCAGATGTACCTGCAGGAGCTGCTGGGTTTCTCCCACCCTCAATACGGTCATGTGCCTATGCTGCTCGCCCCCGACGGGCGGCGGCTGAGTAAACGGGACAAGGATCTGGATCTGGGTGTCCTTCGCAGCCGGATGACCCCGGAGGCGCTGATTGGACATCTGGCCTGCGCCGCCGGACTGATTGATACCTGCCAGAGCATATCCGCCCGCGAGCTTGCCCACCACTTCCGCTGGGAAAACCTCAAAGGCGACGCCATTTACCTCAACGAGCTGTAAATGATTGATTAATCCAGTAAATTTTCCTTGCGTTTTTACATATTTTCACTATAATGGATGTATTATGGGATAATAGGAGAACACCTATGAACAAAAAACCGATTCTTGTCGTTATGGCCGCCGGAATGGGCAGCCGTTACGGCGGACTGAAGCAAATCGACCCCGTTGGCAGCCACGGCGAGGCAATTCTGGACTACTCCCTTTTTGATGCCCACGAAGCTGGCTTCGAAACTGCCGTTATCATCATCAAGGAGGCCATCCGTCAGGACTTCATGGACACCGTAGGCAAGCGGCTGGAGCGCAGCCCCATGGAGATTCGCTACGCCTATCAGGAGATTGACAAGATTCCCGAAGGCATCGCCGTTCCCGAGTGTCGCAAGAAGCCCTGGGGCACCGGACACGCGGTGCTCTGCGCCGCCGATGTGATTGGCGATGCGCCCTTTGCGGTAATCAATTCCGACGATTACTACGGAAAATCCGCATTTAAGACCATTTTTGACGCACTTTCCGTGGCGAAAGATGGAGAAAAATACGACTACTGCATGGTGGGTTATGAGCTGGGCAAGACCGTCACCCTCAGCGGCAGCGTTGCCCGTGGCGTGTGCAGCACCGACGAAAACGGCTACCTCACCGACATCCACGAGCGGACCCGCATCGAGGTTCACGGTGACACCATCGAATTCACCGAGGACGGCGAAAACTGGACCGTTCTGCCTCCCGAAACCACTGTCTCCATGAACACATGGGGCTTTACCCCCGGTTTCCTGAAGGAGCTGGAATCCAAGTTTTCCACCTTCATGACCGAAGATATGCCGAAAAATCCGGAGAAAGCTGAATTTTTCCTTCCCTTTGTGGTGGCGGAGCTTCTCTCTGAGGGCAAGGCGCAGGCCAAGGTCCTCCACTCCGCCGATAAGTGGTACGGCATTACCTATGCCGCCGACAAGCCTCAGGTGGTGGCTGCTCTGCAAACCATGACCGCCGATGGCTGCTATCCCGATGGCCTTTGGGGTTAACCCAGCCTACATAAAAATTATTGGAGGAAAAGAAAAATGAAACGCATCTTAGCAATTCTCTGCGTCATGGCCTGCCTGCTGGCGCTGGCTCTGCCCGTCATGGCTGCTCCCGACGCAATCGTCGTCACCGCTCAGGTTCCCACCGACTGGGAAAAGGCTTACATCCACGTTTGGGGCGACAGCGGCGATCTGACCACCTGGCCCGGCGAAGAAATGACCAAGGGCGCCGATGGCAGATTCTCCGTTGAGATTCTCTCCGGCTACAACAAGATCATCATCAACAACGGCGACGGCACCCAGTCCCAGGATATGGTCTTCAACGGCACCGCTAACTGCTGGATCGTCTACAACGGCCAGAACAGCACCACCTACGATTCCGACCCCGGCATTGTGGATATCAACTCCATGCCCAAGGTCCTCAACAGCCTGGCCATCGTTGGCTCCGGTCTGCCCGGCATCAACAGCTGGGATCCCGCTGATTCCAACGGCGATATGACCGCCAACGGCAACATTTACACCATCTCCTTCGACCTGTACAAGGACACCACCATCACCTTCAAGATTTGCGGCAACGACAGCTGGGACAGCGGCTTCAACTACGGCGCTTCCGCTCCTGACATGGCTCTGACCGCCGGCACCGCCGTCGAGATGGTCAACGGTTCTTCCGACAACATGACCTACACCGCCACTCAGGACTGCACCCTGACCGTCACCGCCGACCTGTCCGGCGACCCCGCCACCGTGAAGGTTGAGGAGAAGAAGAAGGAACTGGCTCCTCCTCCCGTGGTCGAGATGGTTAAGGTCACCGCTACCGTTCCCGCCGGCATCACCCCCTACATCTACACCTGGGACGATGGCGGCAGCAACGCCGCATGGCCCGGTGTCCAGATGACTCAGGAAGGCGACAGCTGGACTGCTGAAATCCCCGCCACCTCCAAGAACCTGATCATCAACGACGGTGGTTCCACTAAGACCACCGACACTCCCATCGAGTCCGGCAAGAACCTGAAGATTGTTGTTAAGGACGACTGGAGCGTTGAGGTCACCGCCGAGGGCGACACCAACAAGCCCTCCACCGGCAACAACGATTCCACCGCTCCCACCACCAAGCCCACCGATGAGCCCAAGAAGGACAACAGTCTGGTTGTCATCATTGTGGCCATTGTTCTGGCTGTGGCCGCGGTCACCGCTGTGGTCGTGGTTGTCATTCTGAAGAAGAAGTAAGACCCTTTCTTTCCCCCGAAGCACTCCGCTTCGGGGGAATTTTTTATTTCTATATTTAATATGTATCCCTTCAAAAAAACCTTGTTTTTTACAGATTTTTGTGGTAAAATTTAAGATGAAATATCATGGGCAGAATATTACTTTTTTTGCCCGTTTATTAAGGAAGGAGCCGCTAAAAATGTTTTCATCCGCCTACGTTTGGGCTAAGGTTTTAAGCCACATGGAAGAGCGACTCGGAGCCGTCACCGTTTCTACATGGTTCGAGGACGCAGATGTGGTGGAGCTGAACGAGGACCACCTGATCCTCCATACCTCCTCCGACTTCCGTCGGGATGTTATCCGCCAGCGCTGCACCGGCTATATCGAGGACGCCCTCAAGGAAATTTTCAACTCCAACGCCAAGCTGATTGTCTACGGCGACGAGGAGCTGACCGCTCACAAGTCCAAAGGTAAGAATTACACCTCCATGGACTTCAATCCCCAGTTCACCTTCGACAATTTCATCGTCGGACCCTCCAACCGGATGGCTCACAGCGCCGCCATCGCCGTGTCCAAGACCCCCGGTTCGGTGTACAACCCCCTGTTTATCTACGGACCGCCCGGCGTGGGAAAGACCCATCTGCTCTACGCCATCGCCAACGGCATCCGTCAGAAAACCCCCGATGCCAACATCGTCTACATCAAGGGCGACCAGTTTACCAACGAACTGGTGGATGCCCTGAAAAACGGTAAAAATATCGAATTCCGCTCCAAATACCGGGAGGCGGACCTGTTCCTGATCGACGATATCCAGTTTATCGCCGGCAAGGAGTTCACGCAGGAGGAATTCTTCCATACCTTCAACAAGCTCTACGAGGAGCATAAGCAAATCGTCATGACCTCCGACCGGAAGCCCAGCGATATGCCCACTCTGGAGGACCGGCTCCGGACCCGCTTTGAGTGGGGTCTGACCATGGATATCCAGCCGCCGGACTACGAAACCCGTATGGCGATTCTCAAGAACAAGGCCCACAGTCTGGGTCTGGACCTGAGCGACGATGTGTGCAACTATATCGCCATCAACGTCACCAACAACGTTCGGCAGATTGAGGGTACGGTCAAGAAAATTATGGCCTACCGTGACCTGAACGATATGCCTCTGGACCTGCCCAATATCTCCCGTGCCATCGACGATATGTTCAAGGTAGAGGGCAACGCCCTGCCCACCCCCAGCCTGATTATCAGTCAGGTCTGCAAATTCTATTCCGTGGACGAGCCGACCATTCGCGGCACCCAGAAGTCCAAGGGCATCGCCGAGGCCCGGCAGGTTGCCATGTACCTGATCCGGAAGCTGACCAATCTGGGTCTGGAGGACATCGGCAAGGAGTTCAGCAAGGACCACTCCACCGTCCTGTACAACGTCCGCAAGGTGGAAACCAACCTGAAAAAGGGCGACACCACCCTGCAGAACAACATCCGCGACATCACCGCTAACGTCAATTCCTGCCTTTGATGCAGATAGAAGATATCTTATCCGTTTCTCACATTTATCCACATTGGATCGTGGGATCGTGGAAGGATAAGCTGTGGAAAACTTTTGTGAAAAATCTTCTCCACAACGGCTGTGGAATCCGGTGGAAAACTCCACAGCCCCCTGTGGATAAAAAACCGTTGTGGCAGTAGGCCTTTGCCCACTTTTCCACATAAGTTTTCTATAATACTACTAAAACTGCATAACTTATCTACTGATAAATATATATGTAAGATATATCAGAAAGGAAAATGTGCCATGCGTTTTACCTGTGAAAAAAATAATCTGGTTACCGGACTGAGCGTTGCCAGCCGTACCGTCGCTCAGAAGAGCAGTCTGACTGCCATTGAGGGTATCCTCTGCCGCGCCACCGACTGCATTAGCCTTACCGGCTACAACATGGAAACCGGCATCACCTGCCAGATCGAGGCAGATGTCACCGACCCCGGTACCTGCATCCTGCCTGCCAAGCTGTTCGGCGATATCATCCGCCGTCTGCCGGAGGGACCCGTCACAGTGGTGGTGGACGAGGGCTTCAAGGTGTCCATTCGTGCCGGCTATGCCTCTTTCACCATCTCCGCCGAGGGCGCTGATGATTACCCCGAGCTGCCGGACGTTGGCTCCGGCCGCAGCGTGCAGATTCCCCAGAAAGAACTGAAGGACCTGATCGGCGGCACTATTTTTGCCGTTTCCGAGAATAAGGGTCGTCCCATCCATACCGGCGTCAAGTTTGAGGTGGAGGAGGATCGGATTTCCGCCATCGCCGTGGACGGCTTCCGTCTGGCTCGTCGGACCTACCACACCGACAATCCCTCCGGCTACAAGCTGAATTTCGTGGTGCCGGCAGCAGGTCTGAAGGAAGTGGAGAAAATCCTCACCGATTCCGACGAGACCGCTTCCATGATTCTGGGCCCCAGACACATCCTCTTTGAAATCGGCTCCGCCACGCTGGTGTGCCGCCTGCTTGAGGGCGATTTCCTGGACTGGAGAAAGGTGGTTCCCACCAACTGCCCCGTGAAGCTCTGCGCCCATGTTTCGGATCTGGCCGCTTCCATTGAGCGTGTGGGTCTGATTGTTTCCGAAAAATATCAGAGCCCTGTGCGGTGCGTGTTCTCCAATCAGGTGCTGCTGCTGAAAACCAACACCACCATCGGCGCCGCTGAGGACCGCTGCTCCATCGCCGGCGACGGCAAGGAGCTGGAAATCGGCTTCAATGTCCGCTATCTGGCGGATGCCCTGCGGGTGATTCCCAGCGAAGAGGTCATCATGGAGCTGACCAACAGCCTCAGTCCCATCGTCCTGACCCCCGCCGAGGATAAGTACGACTTCTCCTACATGGTCTTGCCGGTCAGAATCAAGAATGGGTAACAGTTTCGTGTCATTGCGAGCCAGTCCGCAGACTGGCGTGGCAATCCCCTCAGGAGTGGTAAAATGCAATACTATGTATATATTTTGACCAACTCCCATCGAAATGTGCTTTATACTGGTGTTACCAACGATTTGGTCAGAAGAGTATATGAGCATAAGCACCATCTGGATAAGGGGAGCTTTACCGCAAGATACAACGTTGAGATACTGGTTTATTATGAAATAGCCACCGATATTGAGGCTGCTATCGAAAGGGAGAAGCAAATCAAAGGGTGGAATAGAAAGCGTAAAAATAAGCTGATTGAGCGAAAAAATCCGAATTGGCTGGATTTATATGAGGGAATCCTGTGAAAGAATTTCTGTAAAATGAGGGGATTGCCACGCCAGTGTGCGCACTGGCTCGCAATGACAGCGTTTTTTTTGGAGGAACTTAATGAAAGTAACGGTAAGGAAAAAGGAAAATGCCATTCCTGTGGTGATTGGCACGGAGTTTATCAAGCTGCAGGATGCGTTGAAGTTTGCGAACGCAGTGCCTTCCGGCGGTATGGCTAAAACCGAAATTCAGGAAGGAAATGTGCTTGTAAATGGAGAAATTTGCACCATGCGGGGCAAAAAGCTCTACCCCGGTGACAAATTCTGCTTCGACGGCGATGTTTATTTGATTTGTATTCATGAACCTCAATAAATTATCCCTGCGGGATTTTAGAAATTATGTAAACCTTGATTTGGAGTTCTCTTCCGGCGTGAATCTGATTGTGGGTCAGAACGCCCAAGGCAAGACCAATCTGCTGGAATCCATCGCCTATCTGGGCTCCGGAAGGAGCTTCCGCGCCCAGCGGACAGCGGAAATGGTCCGCTTTGGAGCGGATTTTGCGGATCTGCAGGGAGAAATCACCGCGCAGGAGCGGCAGCAGTCCCTTCGCTGGGTGCTGTTTTCCTCCGGACGGCCCCGTATGGTCTACCGCAACGGCGCCAAAAAGAAATCTGCCGCCGAGGTGGCAGGGGTTCTGCCGTCGGTGCTGTTCTGCCCGGAGGACCTGATGGTTCTGAAAGCCGGCTCGTCTCAACGGCGGCGGTTTGGTGACGCGGCGTTATGTCAACTTCGACCCAACTACGATGCCGCCCTGACGGGGTACAACCGGATTCTGGAGCAGAAAAGCCGGATTCTCAAGGATAAAGAGGAAAATATGGCGGTTCTCGCCATTTTACCGGAATATAACGCACGGCTGTGTCAGGTGGGCGCCCTGCTGATTTCCTATCGGGCGCGGTTCTACGAATCCCTTGGCAAGGCCGCAAAGATTTACCACGGACAGTTTTCCGGCGGCGCGGAGGAATTTTCTCTGCGCTACAAGACCGTTTCCACCGTCACCGACCCCTTTGCGCCGGTGGAGGTGCTGCGTGGTCAGCTGGAGGACCATCTGGAGAGCCACTATCGGGCGGAGCTTGCCTCTATGCAATGCCTCACCGGTCCCCACAAGGACGATTTCGATGTGGATCTGAACGGCATTTCCCTGAAAGCCTTCGGCTCTCAGGGGCAGACCCGTACTGCCGCCATCAGTCTGAAGCTGGCTCAGCGAGAGCTGATGGCACGGGAATACGGCGAGGAGCCGGTTCTCCTGCTGGACGATGTGCTGTCGGAGCTGGATGCCAGACGGCAGGACTTCGTCCTGAACCAAATCGACAAGGGTCAGGTCTTTATCACCTGCTGTGAGCCGGAACGATTCACCAAGCTGGGCAAGACCATCGAAATTGAGAATGGAAGTGTAACAACCTGATGTCATTGCGAGCCAGTCCGCAGACTGGCGTGGCAATCCCCTCAGGAGAGTCTATGAGCATAAGCACCATCTGGATAAGGAAAGCTTTACCGCAAGATACAACGTTGAGATGCTGGTTTATTATGAAACAGCTACGGGTATTGAAGCTGCCATTGAAAGAGAAAAGCAAATAAAAAGTTGGAATAGAAAGCGAAAAATAAGTTAATTGCGCAAAAAAATCCAAATTGGCTGGATTAATATGAAGATATCCTGTGAACTGAGGGGGTTGCCACGCCAGTGTGAGCACTGGCTCGCAATGACAGCTGTTTGCAGGGGATTGCCACGCCAGTGTGCATACTGGCTCGCAATGACAGCAATTCTGTAAGACAGGAGTAAAATTATGTCTGACGAAACAAAAGTAACACAGGAATATGGTGCGGAGCAGATTCAGGTTCTGGAAGGTCTGGAGGCTGTTCGCAAGCGTCCCGGTATGTATATCGGCTCCACCTCCTCCAGCGGTCTGCACCATCTGGTCTACGAAATCGTAGATAATTCTATCGACGAGGCGCTGGCAGGCTACTGCAAGCACATCACTGTCACCATCAATCCGGGTAACTCCATCACCGTCACCGATGACGGCCGAGGTATCCCTGTGGATATTCAGGCCCAGACCGGCAAGCCTGCGCTGGAGGTTGTATTCACCGTTCTCCATGCCGGCGGCAAGTTCGGCGGCGGTGGCTACAAGGTCTCCGGCGGTCTGCACGGCGTAGGCGCGTCCGTGGTCAATGCCCTGTCCGAGTGGCTGAAGGTTCGGGTCCACAAGAACGGCAACATCTACGAAATGAAGTTCTCCCGCGGTCACATCACTCAGGAAATGACCATCGTGGGTAAAACCGACCGCACCGGCACCGAGGTCACCTTCCAGCCGGACCCCGAGATGTTCGATACTACCGAGTACGACTACGAGATTCTTCACACCCGTATGCGTGAGAAGGCGTTCCTTACCGCCGGTCTGTCCATCTCCATCAGCGACAACCGTGGCGAGGAGCCGGTGTCCGAATCCATGTGCTACGAGGGTGGTATCCGGGAATTCGTCACCTGGTGCAACCGAAACAAGACCTCCATCCACCCCGATGTGATTTACATGAGCGGCATGAAGGGCGACGCCTCCGCGGAAATCGCCATCCAGTACAACGATGGCTTCAACGAGTTCATCCTCTCCTTCGCCAACGAGGTCAATACCCCTGAGGGCGGTATGCACGAAACCGGCTTCAAGACCGCTCTGACCCGTGTGCTGAACAACTACGGCGTGAAA